>JAIRYX010000075.1 GCA_031267635.1 Planctomycetaceae bacterium | reverse complement strand
TATGGAAAGTCGAGTTGCAAAAGTTAGCGGATGAATTTGGATTAGACATAACAGTACTGCATTATCCTCCGGGAACGAGCAAATGGAACAAGATAGAACACCGATTATTTTCGTATATTAGTAAGAACTGGCGAGGTCGTCCCTTGGTGGACAGAGCAACGGTGGTGAACTTGATCAGCAACACAAAAACATAAACGGGATTGAGCGTGCGTTGCGTCGAAGATAACAAGCAATATAAAAAAGGAATGAAAGTCAGCGACAAAGAATTAGCTCACGTGAAAATCAAAAAGCATGATTTTCACGGAGAGTGGAACTATACAATTAAGAATAATATTTGATAGGTTATTTGCGCACAGTTCATTAGAGAATTTCATAAATAAGGGCGGCAATAATAATATTTTCCGGTATATTCCTCACGCTTAAAATTTCGACTTTCAAGACAGCGTTGACGTTTATCACAGCGTCAAAATCTCTTTTGTTGATGGAAGAGCGACTGATTAGTAATACGACTGATTTTTATACATATGCCTTTTATTATTTACAATTTGTCCGGTGATCGCGTTGTTTTTTCGCTCAAGCGGAAGAAAAAGCAGGCGCCGCCGTTTTCTGGGAACTTTTTTCCAAATTAACAACGCGGAACCGGTCCGGTTGGAAACTGGACTTCCGTAAAAGCAAACGGAATGTTCGTCGACAGCGGGGCAAGACGAAACCGGCTGGCACGTTAGCTTTATCAGCTGCGACGGAAATTACATTCATCGGCTTTATCGAATGGATGACGAGACGTTGGAAAAAATATCGAAGCCGATTTTTGTTCGGCGATGTTATTTCGGGTTTGTTTATCGTGATCGGATTTCTGTTGGCGAATTTCAAGACGTTATCCATGTTCACGACGCCGACGGCGACGGCGACCATACGATTGAACTTCCGTGAGCGTTGATTCATCGCGTGGCGTATCGAGCCAACAAGCCAAACAAATTATTACTCACAGGAAGCTGGGCGAACGAAGAAAGCGTCGAGCCGTTTTCTATTGAATACGACCTCGAAACGAACAAACAGTATTACATAGAAGTCGAAGCGGAATCCGCCTATAAGCCGACCATTTACGGAAAAGAAATCATCGTTGCTGAAAAAAGCGTCAAAACGATGAAAGAAGTCCGGTTCGGCAGCTCCGACCAAAATCCGGAAGCTTGCCGCATCCGGCGAATGGAAAGTTTCAAACGTATCCCGTGCAGAATTGCCAATCGCATTAAAAACGATTTGTCGGAAACGAATATTTTCACTTCAAAAAAGTGCAGCTGCCGCCTTTCGGACGCCGAAACTTCCGCAAGCCGCACCGCCGCATCCGGCCGGGCGACCTTCCTGCCTGGAATGTGTTGAAAAACACTTGGGCACCGCGATCGTCCTTGCCGAAGAGATTGCCGCAGGGGACGAGCGATTCGGCGGAAAATTGGTCTTGGGTTTTCGTCAACGGCGTTTTTCGTACCAGACCGATACGGTAGCCGCAAACCGACCGGACGGCAACTATTGTCGTTTCAAAATTTACAACGTTCAAAATTGAAATCTTCGACGCGACCAACGAAGACATGAACCCAAACGCCGCCCCAAGCGAAAGCAAGCAGGAAAGCAGCGAACAAGAAAGCCAAATATCCGCGTCGGTCGGCATTTCTGTCCGATCAAACGAAGAAAAACCGAACGTTTATCCGACTGTTTCATGGAATGAAATTACAGACGCAAAAAAATACATCGTTTCGCACCGCGAAGCGTATTCCAACGTTTTCAGCCAAATTGCCAACAAAGTTCCGGCAACACGGGAAAAACGTAATCACATGGTAATGACGTCGCCGCTCAACGGGCAAAACGATGACGACATTCACGGCGGAAGCGGACAATGGCACACATTCCGGGTGAACACTGTCGGATTGCCGGTTGCGTCGGTAAACGATGTCGCACTGTATATTTTCGACCTGCCGCCGGTCAGAAACCTAAAAATTACTAAAAACCCGGATACCGGACTTTTTGACTGTACCATTAATGGTTAATGGGACTGTCTGACCGGCTTCACTCTTCACACTACATTCCGTACTCCGCAACGTGAGAAAAATGTATTTTTGTAGAGGCGACGCTTGCCGTCGCCCGATTTTTGCAAACGTTTTCAATTTGGAGACGTATTCCAAATTCAGGACAACCGCAAGAGTTGCCCCTACAAAATTGCAATTTATCACCGGGGAAATGTATAACTTCATGCCAACAGCTTCATTTTTATTTTTACTGGCGTCAACACAAACCACATCTTACCGGTTTTCCTGTAATCTGACCGCCGATGCCGGGCATCAAATAAAATATCCATTTCCGCCCTACATGAGCCAGAGAACGATTTTCACGACAAATTATAGCGTTCTGGTTCGCGCCGGCTGGCGGATTATGGCGAGGGACATGGTTTCGGAACTGAGAGTTATTCCGGCGTTGTCAGGACCGGCAACGACTGCCACCGGTCGAACGCTAACCGGCGTAGCGTTACCGGAAGGAGAATATGAAATTTTCGTGTTAACGTCGAGGATGTATTGGCGCGACGCGATGGACAGGAAAATTTATACCATTTCCGTACATTCCGACCAACCGGAAATTTCCCCACTCCCGAAAATCAACCATTTACGGGTTTCCAAATTTGCCGACATTACCGGCAACGACGTCAATTTACAGGAAGGCGAGACCTTCATTCTACAATTCCGCTTTCCGACCTTAATGACTCTGGAAACGAATCAAATGGGCTTTATTTTGCATTTTGGTATAATCCCGCTCTGACGGCCGGAGCGAGTACGCCGGTTGATGTCAACCGCGCTCCGGACGCGCTCATTCCCTACGATGAAAACCGCACCGAATACGACACGGATTTTCTGATGCTGCCCTGTTACGTTGCCGCCGCCGCTTACCGCCACACCGAAAACTCCGGCGAACCGCCCATACTCGGAAAAATACAGGAACTGTACTTCGAACTTACCCCCGACTCTGTCATTTTAAAACACCCGAACGACGTCGTGGTTGTGCCTTGATATTTTTTTCCCAATAGATAACAGAGATCATGCAAAGCCACACGTTAAGATGTGCCGTCCAAGTCGTTGACCGCAACGGCAATCCACGCGGCGAAACCCTTGAGACCGTCCTACCATGGAAAAACACACCAACTCAAAGACCGCAAGACCAAATCGCAGAAAAAGGTAACTTTTCAAAACAAGGCGTCGATTTTTTGATTGGCAACAAGTCAATTTTTTGACAGGATTAACAAGATTGACAGGATCTTTATGTAGAGACGGTTTGGGACACGTTGGGACAAATCCGGCGATTTCCGGCGGTTTTTCCACCTCTCGCGCCGCGTTCCTTGCCGCAAGCGAGGCAATGGCAAAACGTTCAAAACGCCAGAATCGGTAAACGTCGGAAAACGGAAATACGGCTACCGCCATCGCCGGATGCTGTGAACAAAACTCCTTAAAAAATGGTCATGTTTTTATGCTTCTGTTTTTTTCTGATGCTGGTAACGCTTTTTTTGTTCAATGGAAAATTGATATCCTAGAATGCCAAGAACTTTGATAACGGTTTCGAGCGATGGATTCCCATCGGCGGAAAGGAAATGATATAAACTTTCACGGGCTAACCTTGGCGATTTGCGACATACCATGAGAACGGGCAATAATTTCGATTGTTTTAAGAAAGAAAGAGACGTCATTTTCCGCAAGTGCAACCGCGAGGCAAGCGGCGATGTCTTCTTTGATTTCGATATAATCTGCTGAATCGTATTTTTTCGTTTTGAGCATATTTAAGTTTCCTTAGCCATTTTTTTAGCTTTTTCGATATCTGCTTGCTGTGAGGATTTATTTCCGCCGCAAAGAAGAATGATAATGGAAACTTCCCAAAACCTCCCCCAAATATTCGTAAGCTCTTATTTTTCAACGGTCACATTTGTTGAAAATGAGGTTTTTAGAAGTTTCCTATAAATTTGACATTTTTCATATCAAGAGAAATTGAGGAACTTCATAATACCGTCAATTTTACCGGAAAATATCACTATTGCAGCCCTTATTGATAGATTTCCATTAGTAGCCAGCAAAGCCCTTCAACTATGCGCCCTTACACCCAGCAGTTCCAAGTTAAGGAATTTTTTTGTCTGGCATGAGTTTCGCGAAGATAACATTGATTAGAACAGGTCGTGGTTGGCTGAGTTTTTGAAAAATTTGGGGTTTCCCATTTTGTT
>JAIRYX010000066.1 GCA_031267635.1 Planctomycetaceae bacterium | reverse complement strand
TTTTATAAATCAAATCCTTCCCCAAAAAATAAAATAATCGGCAATTTTCGCATTTCCTAAGTCGTAATGGCAAAATGGAATAAAATAAATATGTAGCTTATTGGTAAATGATTAACATTTTATAAAGGTAAAAAAGTATGAATATTTTTGCTCTCAACGGTAGTCCGCGTAAAAACTGGAATACTGCAATATTGCTCAATAAAGTTCTTGAAGGCGCCGCTTCACAAAATGCGAACACGGAATTGATAGAGCTTTATGATTTAAATTTCAAGGGATGTACAAGTTGTTTTTTCTGTAAACGGAAAGATCGTGAACACGGTACTTGTGCGATGAAAGATGATTTGACTCCTATTCTTGAGAGGTTAAAAACGGCGGATGCGATTGTGTTGGGGTCACCGATTTATTTTATGAATATTACATCGGCAATGACGGCGTTTTTGGAACGGTTTCTGTTTTCCAATATCATTTACAGTCTTGAAATACCAACCGTCTATCCCCGAAAAATATCCTCCGGTTTTATCTACACCATGAATGTAACAGAAAATCAGGCGGACGAATATGGAGTAAAAATAAATCTGAAAGCAATTCAGAACGCGATGACAAGAATTTTAGGATGGACTCCCGAATTACTATTTTCTTATAACACTTATCAATTCACCGATTATAGCAAATATGAATCTTCAATGTTTTCAGAAGAAATAAAAGCAAAACATAAGGCAACACAATTTCCAATTGATTGTGAAAACGCCTTCAATATGGGCAAAAAACTTGTCATGCCGCAATGAAATACCGGATCCTGCCGACCTTGAACAACCGCTTCGTGTTGCTGCGTTTGCGTGCTGCGCGGCGGGTTTATCGATTGTTGTCGGCAATTCCAACGCGGCGTCCGGTTGCGCGATTCGATTGATAAGAACGGAATCAAAATTACCAAAGTCAGTGGCTCATGAGCGCACGCGACGCATTTTTCAGCATATCGAACTGTCAACGAAACAGAATATAAAAAAACTTACCGATCAATACGAACAACACGTCCGTCTACACGGACGCGACCTTCAGTAAGAAGTTGAATCGCTTCAGGATAAGCTATTCGTTCTAATTCAAACACCCTGTCGTTGAGAGAACTTACGGTGTCCGTTTCCTGGACGTCAATCGCTTTTTGCAAAATGACCGGGCCGTGATCATACTCGTTATCAACAAAATGAACGGTACAACCAGTCACTTTCGCACCATATTGTAAAACCGCCTCATGGACATAGTCGCCGTAGTATCCCTTGCCTGCAAATGCCGGAATGAGCGAAGGGTGAATGTTCAAAACACGATTTTTGTACTCTTTCGGAATCACCAATAATTTAATATAACCAGCGAGGACAACATAATCGACATCTGCTTCGTCACAGAACTTGAAAATCGTGGTACTGAACGCTTCCCGTGTCTCGTGATCTTTCCGTTCTACAATTTGAATTGGAATAGACGCTTGTTCTGCATATTGCAATCCCTTTGCCTGCGGAGTGCTTGCGATAACAAACCGCACATCCGCACCCAACGTTCCCACTTCAATCCGTTCCAATAAATTTTTAAGAGTTCGACCTGTTCCAGAAATCAAAACAGCAAGGGACAATCTTTTTTTCGCTGAATAAGACAAAGACATGGAATAATACCCTTCTGTGTAAAATCCAAAAGTATTATATTATAATAATTTTGGACAAAACTATGGCAGTAACAATTTTTGGATACTTTTACATTTTGGGGAAAACTGATTGACAAAACATTGAAATTTTTTATTGTAACGTATATCCTCGTACCAAGTCCGCTAATCGCTATTAAGCGATTAAAGCGTGAAATTTACGTGTTCTCTACGTTAAAAAAACCAATCTTGATTGAAGAACTTGGTACTGCTTTGTTTTTGCAAAATTTATTCTTCCCCAAGATATGAAAAATCAACGATTGTTTACCGATAAACTTCCAAGAAAGAAAAAGCGGAGAGGACAGGATTTGAACCTGCGGAGCTCTTACAAGCTCACGGGTTTAGCAAACCCGCGCAATAGACCACTCTGCCACCTCTCCACATCATATTGAACATGATAGTATTATTATATACTATTTTCTTACAAAGACAAGAGGGCTTCACACCAAAAATATTCCTAGCGTTCATATATTTGTGTGTATTTGAGGGTTCATCCGACAAGTTCATCTCTTATTCGTGAGCATGTAACTATTCAGTTGACCAATGCGGATTTATGGGCTTGGGCAACTGAATAGTTGCACTTTTTCTTATTATAGGGATTTATTGGGAAAATTTAGTTAAAAAACTTGCAACGGATGAACTTTTCCGATAAAATACTCTACTGAAACTGCCCAAAGATTACGATGGAGTGACAGGCGGTTTTTCCTGCCTTACCCCAAAACATGGAATATTCCCGAAATTTATAGAAATTCTTTGATTTTGTCCTGCCTTTTGTTGCTTTACTAATCCACTAAAATCATAAACTTCGTTATAATTCTTCTAAAATAAATCGTTTTCCGTGGATGTATTTATCTATGGAACAAAAAATTTTTAATAATTCAGTGTGTCTATGATGAAACAATTTTGTTTTATTGTCTTTGTTCCGATTTTCGTTTTGACAGTCGGATTATCCGGTTTATCCGTTGATAATGGTTATGCTCAAGAAGCGGTAGTTCCTGCTCCGGTGGATGTCGTGTCTCAGCCGAACCCTGCGCCACCGTTGAATATTGACGAGCCAAAATCCGCCGCAAACGCCGCAAAAAACACGGAAACGCAGCCGGATGAAAGTTATACGCGGCTGACGCATCCGGCAGTCGCCGACCGCATGGGATTGGACGACAATCAGCGAGCTAAAATTCAATCGCTGATCAACGAACGCTCGCAGGCATTGGCGAAAGCACCTATCGAACAATGGGATACGATTCGCGCCGAAAATGAGAAAAAATTGGAAACTGTTTTAACGCCGGAGCAAAAAGCAAACTGGCTTCGCGTCATTCATGAAAAGACGATTCGTTTTATTACGCGAAATCAAAAATGGAGCGACCTTCTCGAATGGCTCGCAAATCAGGTCGGATTGCAGTTGATTATGGATGCGCCGCCGCAGGGAACATGCAGTTATTCCGATCCGACGCACGAATACACGCCGACGGAAGCTATCGACAAAATCAACAGTATTTTGCAAGCAAACGGTTATACGCTTGTGCGTCACGATAATTTGCTTCTCTTGTTCAATTTGAAAAGAACGCCGCAAATTCCGCTGGTTTATCTTCGTAAAATTAAGCCGGAAGACCTCGCCGAGCAAAAAGGAAATTTTGAATTTGTCGCCGTTACGTTTCCCTTGGGACGTCGTTTGCGTGAAATAGTCGAAACGCGAATGAAGCCGTTTTTAGGACCATATTCTCAAATCGTGGAATTGCCGGGCAACTCGTTCATGTTGATTGAAACATTGACGACGCAGCGAGTCGTACAAAAATTGATTGAAGTTTTGCCCGAACCGGAAGTGCCGCCGCGTCCTGAAGACCCGCTACGTCCCGACGCGCCGCCGCCGCAAAATTGGCAAACTTACGTCATTGAAAAAGCCGACATTGAAAAAATTGAAGAAACAATTCGGCTCTTTTGCGGAATTACGCAAATGGTACGGATGCCTCATTCGCCGCAATTGCATGTATTGGGAACTGTCGATCAACAGGAATTGGTGCGACAAATTGTTGATCGTCTTGAAGTCGATCCGTCGTCGGAAAATAAACCTTTGCTTGAGGTCTATTCGTTAGAACAACTTGCCGACGCATCGCCGGAACGTTTGTGGGCGATGTACCGCGCTTACGGATTGAACGCTAATCTGTTTGATGTGAATGCGTCGTTCACAAGAGAGTTGCTCGACATCTTGAAAACAGTCGCTCCCACCGCGTTGACGGCGTATGAAAAAAACAATCGCAAATTAGTCGTGTTAGCCATACCGGACGAGCAGAAAAAAGTTGCGGAACTGATTGAAAAACTCAAAAAGAGCCCGTTGTCCGAAGAGCAGCCGGTTATTAAAGTTTATACGCTGACCGCCGGTTCAATGACGTTCAACAAAGAGGTTGCCGACAGCATCGAGAAACTCGTTCCGAAAGCGCAAGTCGAATTTAGCGCGCGCGACCGATGTTTGTTAGTGATCGGTACGGCGGACGAACACAAACTGATTACCGAAACCATCAAAGAGTTGGAAAACGTTTCCAGCGATCAGGTGCAGCGGAAAGTCGTTTGTTATCCGATCAATCAAATTCAAATGGTACGTTTCACGCGGCTTTTCAATCAGCTTTCTCGTCAGCCGGAATTTGAAGGCGTCATGGAGTTGAGCGAAGGACGCAATAATCAGTTGACCATTTGGGCGACGCCGGAGCAACACGTTTTAATCAAACAAGTGATTGACGAATTGCTGGCGATCCGCGACCCAAACGATCCGCTCAATGAAAACGACGGAAACGCAACACCGGACGGAACAAATGTTCCCAAAAACGCTCCGCAAAAACTCGCACAAAAGTCGTTCGTTCTGCGGCGAGGAAACACTTATTCCGTGCAATATCTTTTGACGCAAGTGATTCCGGGAATCAGCGTAACTGTCGAACCGGAAAGCCGCGCGATGCTTGTGTTTGGAACACAACAGGCGGTGGAGAGCGCGGAAGAGTTGGTCAAGAACATTGAAGCCGAGTTTGGTATCGACGTGATTATGATTCCATTGGAAGAAAAGCTGCCGGATGAAGCGCTGAACACGTTGCGGTTTATGTTCCGACGATTCGGCGGCGTTTCGTTTGACGAAAAGAATATGCGGCTGATTGTTTACGGAACGAAATCCGATTTAGACCAAGTGGAAGCTATTGTCGAGCGTTTCAAAAAAATTGATAAGAACGAACCGAAATCGTTTTATGTTCAGCCGGTTCAACAGGAAATGCCCGATCAAATTGTCGCGTTTGTGAAAGACGCGGTACCGCATGCCGATATTCAATACGACAAACAAAACAAACGTTTTACAATCGCCGCGTCCGCCGCCGATCAATTGTTGGCGTCGAAACTGATTCTTGAAGCGGAATCGACGTTACCGCCGCCCGAAGAAATTCGGTTTTTTTCGGTCGGAACGGCGGTTAATGAAAATCTGATCAACCTGATTAAAAATCAGATTAAAAACATCACGGAGATTAAACGCGACGATCAGGACCCGATGACGTTGTTTGTTAAAGCGCGTCCCGCTGTGTTGGAAGACATTGAAAAAATTATCGAGCAAGTCAAAAAACAGTTGCCGTCCGCAAAACTTCGGACGCTGCAAAGCTATCCGGTAACGAAAACGCAACGAACGCGTTTTGAGTTATTACAAGACGATTTGAAAAAAGAAATCGGCGATTATCGTGTGATGAACGACGACCGGCAAAATCTTCTTGTTATTTGGGCAACGCCGCAGCAGCAAGAACGGATTGACTCTTTATTGGAAACGATTCGCGCCGAAGTTCCGGCGGAATTAAAAGAACAAGTGATTACGCATTCGCTGAAGTTCACCGATTCTTCGACGTTGCAAAAATTGGTTCAGGAAATTTATCCCGACATTAAAATCAACGAAGACAAGGCAAACGGACGTTTAATCATTCGCGTTCCTTCGCAAAATGCCGATGCGCTCAAAACCCTGCTGGCACAAATTGACTCGCCCGATCCGGATCGCGTCAAACGGTATTTTGCGACGTATCCGGTCGGCAATGTCAACACGGTTGGCGCGGACGGCGTTTACCGAAGTTATTATCATTTACTTCAAGAATTGCAAGCGCTTGTTCCGAACGCGAAACTCACTTACGATTACAACGGCGGAAACGTTGTCGTTTGGGGAACCGACGAAGAACAGCAGATCATCAAAGAAACGATTGAAAACGTTCACAACACCAAACCCGCCGACCGCTTTGGACGTTTTCCGCTTCGCCGCGCCGATCCGTATCCGTTGATTGCGATTGTGCAGCGAATGTTTCCTGCCGCTCCGGTTTCTTATGACGCGGCGGGGAAAACGTTGATTGTTCAAAGTATCAACGGCGAGCAGCTTCAATTGATTGAAGCGTTAATCCAAAAACTTGATCCCGAAGAGCCGGGACCGAACGACCCGGAAGTGCGTTTTTATCAGTTGAGCGCGGAACCGCCGGAATATTTATTAGCGACTATTCGCCAGCTCGCGCCGACGGCTTACATCGTTCCCGATAATATCAATCGTCAGTTGATGGTATTAGCGCGTCCCGCCGAACATGATTTGATACGGAAGAACGTGGAGTTAATCGTTTCCACATTCACGCCGGACGAGCCGGTGCTTTTTATTTATACGGTTACGAACGACGAGCGCAAACGGATTGAAGCATTTGTCGAAACAGCCGCCGCCGAATTACGCGGACTCCGTATCATCAAAGACGATACGCCCGGACAAATTTCCATTTGGGCGAAACCGACGGAACATCAACTCATTGCCGACGCGATTGCGATGATGAAAGCGAATAGCAACTCGGATTTTGAACTGCAATTCAGCGTTTTCTCTTTGACCGGAATTGACGAAGCGACGGCGCGCAGCGCATTGACCGCGATTATTCCCGAAGCGAAACCGATTTACGACGAAAAAGGAAAACGTCTTCTCGTTCAGGCGTCGAAACAAGACATGGAAAAAGTCGTCAAAACGCTGGAACAACTTGATCCAAACAGCACGAAGAATCTCAAATATATGGCGTATCCGGTTGCATTGGGCGATCCGCAGATCATTCTCGAATCCATTAAACAAGTTTATCCGAACATCAAATCGCAGGTGGACGAACGGAACAAACGGCTTTTGATTTGGGCGACGCCGGAAGAACATGTCGCAATCGCCGAGATGATTGAGCAAACGAACACCGACCCGGAAACGGCGTTACAAGAAAAATATAAATCGTATTCGATTCCGAAATTATCGTATTCGTCGGTCACGGCGATGTTGAAAGCGTTTTTTCCCGACGCGGAAGTTTACGGCGACGCTCTTTTATCGGGCGCCGTCCGTACAACGGCAAATTCCGCCGTTCCCACAGTGACGGTGCGTGCGACGTCGAAAGAACATGAACGAATCGCCGCGCTGCTCGAACAAATGCAAACGGCGGAAAATCCTTATCAGGCGGTTTTTGCAATCTATCCGATGGGAGAATCCGATCCGGTTACGCTTGAGGCGATGCTGCAAGGAATGTTTCCTCAAGCGGAATCACTGACTTCCTACGAAATCAAAAATCTGTTGGAAGACGACCCGCAACGTCAAATGCGGCGGATAAACCCTTTTTATGGCTATGGTTACGGCAATAATATGCCGATGAACCGAGTTCAGCGGCAGATACAGACGCGGACAGGCGATTTACAGGGCTGTTTCAAAATTGATTCGGCGACGCGCAGCGTGATGGTCTTTTTACCGGAAGAAGATCAAAAAAAAATTGCGGTAGCCATTGAATCCATAGCGATGGCTTCGCAATTTTCCGGCAAAATGACATTCAAAACGTATGAACTGGAAGCCGGTTACATTTATTATTACATTCCAATCTTGCAGGAAATTGTTCCAACCGCAAAAATCAGCGAAGGAATTGGACGTGATATTGCGGTTTACGCTTCGGAATCGGAACACGCAAAAGTACAGAAATTTGTAGATGAACTGAACGCTGCGGGAAAGCCGGATTCGCAGTACACAATGTTCATTCTGACTATTCCCGACGGCACGGGAATCGCTCGCGATCTATTCATCCGCCGCGTAAATTATAGTAATGATATTGCCGGTTATGTGACGCAAGCTCCGCTACCAAATCAAATTATGTTTTACGGTCAACGCGGCGGTATTCCGAAAATCAAAAAAATACTGGATGAGATGGCGGCGGAACAAGCGAAAGAAGGAACGGCGGTTACGCCGAAAGTTTACACGCTCAAATATATCTCTTTTGCCAACGCGAAAAAATGGCTTCAGGCAATTGTTCCGAACGCTCAGTTTGATGTTGAATCTCCCAACGCGATATACAACCGTTATCGGTACTTGTTTGAAAATTTTGGAATTCCGATGCCGACGGCACAAAGCACGCCGGACGATCCGCAAATGCGGATGATGGTGATCCGCGCAACGCCGCTGGATCATCAAATCATTGTCGAAGCATTGAAAACGCTTGATGCGGATTTGCCGGAAGAGATTAAGCCCGTACCGCAAGACTACAGTTTTTTGCAATACCCGCCGCCGACAATGACATTGACGTATCGCGCGTTGATCGACGCGTTTCCGCCGCCGACCGCGTCGTTTACGCTCAACTCCGACCGGATTGCTATTGTTGCGATTGCACCGCCGCGAATCCAGAAAGAAATTCAAAGTTTTATTGACAATTTTGTTAAACAAAAAGAAGAAGAACAGCCGTGTATTGAAATTTATACGCTGAAAAACGCCTCTTATTTTCGTATTCAACAAGTTTTAAATCTTGCCGCGCCACGAGTTCAAGGATTTCAGATTTTGCCCGGCGTCACGCCGGATCAGGTGGTTGTTTATGCTCGCCCTGTTGATCAACAGCGAATTGCTAACGTGATTGCCAAGCTCGAAACAATGACAGTTCCCGAAGACGGTTTCTCGCTGAAAATGTATCACGTTCCGCCGGAGAGCATCGCCGCAATTACGCCGATTCTGCAATTTCAAGTTTCCGGCGGTCTCGCGTTTCCGAATCCTGTCAATAGTACAATTACCGTTTACGGTTCGTCTAACGACCACGCGATTGCCGAACGATTGACCAAAGCGATGGGCGAAGCGTTTCCCGAACCAATGACGAAAACGTATTTCACGAAAAACATTCCGCTCGGTCAAGCAGCGGGATTCTTAACGCCGCGATTTGCCAACCGTGCAACCTTCTTCATGCGAACAGACACCGGCGATTTGATTGCCACCGCGTCGGAAGAAGTTCATGCGGAAATTCAAAAAACACTGGATGCAATTGACGTAAAACGTCCCGCCGAATCGGAAAGAATGGTTGTCGTACATGATCTCACTGATCTTTGGGTCGGCGCAATTTCTTGGGCGATTCAAGGAATCCAAGCCGCGTCGCCGACAGTTTTGATTCTTCCGACTTCTATACCAGGTCAAATTCTTGTTTACGCAACACCGACGGAACAAATCAAAATTCAAAAAGTCGTTGATGAAATGCTTGCAAAACATCCCGAAGCGTTGTCTGTCACGAAAACTTACACATTCACATACACAACGGCTGTTTCTGCGGTCAATCAAATTCTGAACCGTGTTGCGCCGCTCGCGCAATTTGCTTATGCCGATCACGATGTTCATAAGTTGTATGTCCGTGCGAAACCGACGGATCATGAAAAACTCGAAGAAGCGATCAATACGCTCAATATCAATACCGATTTGAAAACGTTTCCGAGAATGTACCGACTTGAACGCGCTGGCATCAGCACGGCGTTAGTGATGTTGCGGGCGTATTTTCCCGGCATGTCTCTGACATTCGATCCCGAAGCCCGCGCGATTTTGGCGTATGCGTCGGAAGAAGAACATGAACGAGTTGCCGCGATGGTCGCCGAAATCGACAAAGACGATCCGAAAACGCAAGTCAGTTTAAAAATTCATCCGACCGGCATGGCGAACACGCAACAGTTGCTCGCCGCGCTGCGTCTGTTTTACGGAACGTCTCCTTATTTTAGCGCGGTGCAGGATACAACGTCGCGCAATTTGATTGTTACCGCAACACCGCGTCAGCACGGAATGATTGATTCGCTCATTCAACAAATTAAAGAAGGCGGACTCAAAGACCCGGAAATCACGCTCAAAGTGTATGAGTTAGAAAAACTCGGCGCAAGTGTTTACGGCGTAACTGCGGCGTTAGGTGCGTTTTTTCAACATGAAGGAATTGAGTTTAGCCCGACGGTGGATTATTTGAACTCGCGCATGATGACGCTTGCCCGTCCGCAGGAACACGCCGCAATTGAGTCGATTCTCGATTCATTCCGTATGGAAGAACGGATACTCGGAACATTTGTGATTCAGACGCTTGATCTCGAATCGGTACGGCTTGCGGTTTTGCAGCTTTTCGCGGAGGACAGTTACGCGAAACGTCCGATAGTGCAACTTGATTTTTATTCCGACACAGTGTATGTCCGCGCGACGCAAACGCAATTGGAACAAATTCGTCAGTTGCTCGTGAATATGGGCGAAACCGGCACGATGATTGTCGGTTCCAACCGAGTGTCTGCGAACATGCCGAATATTCCGCCATCAACCAGCAACATTGGAACGTCAACCAATAATACCGGAATGCTTCGTACAATTCAACTCAAAGGCGATTCCGTTGAAACGCTCCGCCAATTACAAAATGCGTGGCAACACATTAACCCGAACAATGAATTGATTATCAATCAGGCGGAAGGCGAACCATATCCAAAATGACAAGCTCCAGATAACAGTAATATAGTAATCAGCAGACCAAAAGTAATTTAGAACACGAAGTGTAAGCAAGCGGTCATCTGAACCAAGCGAATTTTTATTTTTGATAGTCAACTCGGAATAGTAGCGGCATTTGCATCATCGGTGATGAAACCACTACCATACACTAAAACAAATAAGCTCCCACAAGTAGCCATAAACTCCTCATAAGAAGATATTGAACTTTCCACTGAATTATTACGAAAGATTTAATAATGAAATTTTTATCTTATATTTTTCTGTTTTCCATTGGGTTTATTCTTTTACTTTCACAAAATATACAAGCCGATGAAGATTCCACGCAAAGTTATACTTTCGATGTAAAAGATGGAGAACGCTTCAACAATGCGACAATTTTTCCGCAGTGGGACGCGATTGCGTTGACCGTTCCCGTTGTGCCGTTGCAAGACGTTCCTGTTCTTGAAACACAGCCGCAAACAGCGAGACAAACTTTTATAGAATCCCAAACGCCGCAAACAACAAACACAGAAACTCCGCAAACATTCGCGCAAGATTTACCGCAAAATAATGCGCAAACTTCGGGTGCGACGGTTTATCTTATGCTTAACAACGACGGCACGGTCACAATCACATCGGCGGATACCGTTGCGCTTGACCGTTTACAAGCCGCGATCAGCGGATCCAACGCAACCAACCAAACAACGCAAGCCGAACCTTCGCGATTCACGTCCCTTTCTCCCGACCGTATTGTTTATGAAGGACGCGATTATACGGAATACACGGTACGGAATCTCGCTGCGTCGGTTCTTTATCAACGAATGCAGCCGATGATTATGGAACGGTTCCGTAACCGACAAACGGCGACGCTTCGCGGTTACGGAACCGGATACGGTTATAACGGATACGGCGGTTACGGACGGCGAGGCGGATACGGAACAGGATCAGGATATGGCTACGGCGGCGACGCGGAATCACGTCCGCTGGTTCCTCAAATTACGCCGTCAGATCAAACGAATACGCTGATTGTTCGCGGATCGAAAAAAGACCGCGCGGAAATTGAGGAGATCATCAACCGGCTTGACATTCCCGACCCAATTTACGAACCGATTCGAGTACCGATTCAAAACGCGGAACTGTCGCGGGTGATGCAGCAATTTATCGCCGTTTACGGACGGCGGATTATGTTGACGCGACTTCCCGGCGAGGTGCGAGTGACGCCCGAACCGGCAACCAATTCGATTATCATTCAGGCACCGGAAGACATGTCGAAAGAATTTGCCGACTACATTCGCGGATTAGATGAAAAAATCCCGCTTGAGCCAACGCGAAAAATTCACGTCGTGCCGTTGGAAAAAATTAACTCCAACATGGTACGCCTTGCCATTCAACAGTTATACAGCAAATACAACATGTCTTACGGCTACGGAGCATACGGCACATATCCCGCGACCGGCTATTACCCTACCCCAGCTTATGGCGGCTATACCGTTCCGGGAACGTATGAAAGAACGCCGTATTGAACAAAAATGAGCAAAACGGCATTTGTACGAAATAAACTTTGACAATGAATGGTTATTCTTGAAGCAATTATCGTAACGAGATTACAAACGTTGCCAAAATTATTTAGCAACAATCTCCTTCTATCTTTTACGTTTTGTCTCAAGAATTGCGATAAGAATTAGGATCAAAACGGTTTGTACAAAAATAATTACAGCTCCGAGAAAGGTCGTGTGATAAAGCAGTAACGCGCCAAGACAACAAATCGCCGTAACAAGATAAACAACGCAAACCGTTTGCGGCTTCGTAAATCCAAGTTCGACGAGACGATGCGAAAAATGAGACTTATCGCCGACAAACGGACTTCGTTTCTCTTTCAGCCGAATAATGACAACGCTGATTGTATCATAAAGCGGCGTCGCTAAAAGAACCAGCGGTACGAAAATTGTTTGTCGCGGCACGTCGTAACCGGCATAAGTCGCCGAAAGTGTTGAAGTCGCAAGAAGATAGCCAATAAAATACGCGCCGGAGTCTCCCATAAAAAGTTTTGCAGGCGGGCGGTTATGTTGCAAAAATCCGAGAATCGCTCCCAAAACCAGCAACATCAATCCGCCGAGAAAAATTTGCGGCTGATTCGTCGCCGGAAGCGGGTGTAATAACATGATTAACGAAAAAAAAACGACACAAATCGCAGCAACTCCCGCCGACAAACCGTCCATGTTGTCGAGCATATTGAACGAGTTAATCAGTCCGACCACCCAAAAAACGCTCAACCAATAAGTAATAATCGGCATGTCAAGAAAAATACTCGCCCGCCAACCAAGTGCGACAATCGCCATTGCCACGCAAAATTGAATCGCAATGCGAAATTTCCAATTCAAACCGCGAATGTCGTCCCACACTCCAAGAAAAACCAGCACCGTTCCTAAACCAAGCAACTGCCAGAGTTTTTTTGATTGTTGCAATAACCCCGAAAGATGAATTTCAATAAATTGCGGCAGATGAAAAAATTTTTCGCCGTTACTTCTATCCCAAACAAGCAACCACAATATTAATTGTCCTATCGCAAGCGGCAGAACGATTGCCGACCAAATTGCCAAACCACCGTCTGTCGGTATCGGCTTTTCGTGAATTTTCCGCCGTCCGGGCTGATCTACTAATCCGAACCGTTCCGCAAAACGACAAATGACTCGGCACAAAAAACTGCTGATAAGAAAGCCGATGGCAAAAACGAAGAGCATACATAAAAACATAACGAAACCGCCTAAAAATTTTTTCTGACTATTGCGCTTTTGGGGAAGACTGATTTAATGTTGCGAAAAGTAAATTAGTTTTTTAAAAATAAGATGTATCTCTTCATCGGATTGAAACATTATCAACAGGAAGTGACAATAATTATTCGCTCGTACAATCAAACCTCATTTCTACCTAATTTTCCTAACGAAACAATCCCAGTAGCCAACTCCCCAACGACAACCTCATAACTTCATTAAAAAAAGAAGAACAATTAAGGTAATGAGGTTTGGATGAAGCAGAAACATTTTTGCTAATGAGGTGGTTTTGTTAAGAAAATTAGGTGAAAATGAAGTTTATCGACTCCTCACACTTTGGATTTCGGTTTTCGTTAAACAAGGGACATTAGTGACAAAGAGGACTTTGGGGGCGTGACGTGATGAACGATCAACACCTGTCTTAAAAATCGAATTTTCAAGTGCGAGGAGTATACCCTATGAGTGTGAAAAATTTACTTTCCTGTCGGCGGGGAAACGGATTCGCCGCCGTTGCAGGTAATGCACGCTTTCCATGTACTTATCGGGATTTTTGCCGTTTCCCAGAAATGCACGGAACCGTCGAATAACGCGAAGAAAAAGCCGCCTTTGTGAGAACTGCCGACTTTGTTTTCTTCGGTGTTGTAATATTTGATAGCGTCTTCTATCGTGATTTCCTGCGACGGGTCCATCCAGCAAACCGGCTCTTTTCGCTCGACAACGGCAATCGTGTTCGATGTGCCGTCTGAAAGTAAAGCAAACGTGTACCACTTGTTTGGTTCGGGAAAAGCGGAACTCACGCCAAGAACATTGGAAGAATCATTCTTATTAACTTTACTTGAAACCGCTCCCGCTCTCCCCGTTACGCTCATTTCGCCGCTAGCACTTGGAAGCTGATTTTCAACGTACCGCAAACCGAGAGCGTCGGCTTGTTCTTTCGACGTAATTTTGCCGACAATGACGCTATAATTCGTCATACCCGACGCTTGATTTTTCACACTCGGACATTGATAAACTTTGGGACATCTACTATGAAATTTTTTGAAATGCTCGCCGTCCCAAGATTCGTCAGGATATTTCTGCTGTTCCTCCTGGATCTCGGCATACAACGCTTGTTGTTCAAAATAAGGTAATAACGCGACGCGCCAACTGAACATCGGCTTTCCTTCTTTGTTTGTGGTGTAAGCTGTCGGGAACGATCTAGTTGCGTCATGATAAGTGTGCATGGCAAGTATAATTGTTTTCAAATTGTTTGCACATTCCGTTTTGCGGCTGCTTTCCATTGACGGAAGAACCATTGCAGAATACGTTCCCGCGATTTGTTCCATCGCGTTTTGCAAACGCTCTTGATCGACAACCAGTTGCAATTGATCTTCGCGTACCTCCGGCAAAAAGAGCATTGCAAAGTCTGATACCGCGTTAAAATTGTTAAGCGGATTGTTTGCATCAGAAAAATCATTGACTCTATTACGACGTGGTTGTGAAAACGTAGTGAAAATAGCAAACAATGTTTTCTGACGTATAATCAAATCATGCAATTCCTGCGCACTTTCCGGCGATTTTGCCTGAACCGTTACCGCAAAAACAGAACGCGATAGATCAAGCCCTATCGCCGACCATTGCAAATGTTCAGTGGCGGAAGCAAGTCCAGAAATATTTGAAATCATATTATAAAAACCATTGTATGAATCGTCGTAATAAAACGGATATAAACCCGCTGAAACTTTCCAAAGTCCGCTAATGACGCCGTCGGGAGCAAAGACCAATTTGACGGGAGCGTTTTTGACACGCTCTAATCCGGCGGCTAATTCCGGTTTTATTGATGGTCGAATCAATTTGTGCTGAAACGCGACGCGGCTACCGATATTCGCGTCTTCGAGCGAGCCGGACGAAAACGGCATAATCAAATTGGCAACAAGCAAATCGCCGTTTCGCTGGAACACCCAGCCGACCGGCGAATCTTCGGGAAACACGAGCATTTTTTCCAGCAATTCAAGTTTGTCCGCCGACGCCGGCAACACAAGTTGCAGCGGCGTAACCGTCATAATTTTCGAGTTGCCAAGAATGTAAATTTCATTACAGCCGAGCGCACGGATTTCAGCAATTCGTGCTTTGGTGCGATTCGCCCAAATGTCAAGTTGCTGAAATGCGGATTGTAGCTTTTTCTGAAATTCTTCTTTGTCTTCTTCTGCCGCCACCTGCGAAAACAATTTTGTCGTAATTGTTGCGACGTTGGTTTTAAGTACCGCCGCGCTTGTTTCCGCGTCGATCCGCGTCAAATCAATATGACCGACGAGAAATGTATTCGCGTCAATCATTTGTGAAATCGGCTCAAGAATTTTTTGTACTTGCGGCGAATAATCCGCCGCCGTAAGCGTTTGAGCAACAGTAAATTGCGGCATGACAAACCAAAATGCCAACGCTGCAACGGGTAGCAAAATTTGTGTTTTTTTCATGAGTTTACTCCTTGAAAAAAGATTGATGTTTTTGGAAAAACCAAAATTTATTTTATCAGAAATTGTGAAAGAAAACAATAAATTGGCTGAAAATTTTTCTTGGACGACTATTTAGACTTTTGGGAGCTTCTAAAAACCTCTCCAAAATATTTGTAAGCTCTTATGTTTCAACGGTCGCATGTGTTGAAAATGAGGTTTTTAGAAGTTTCTTTTTCTTGTTTCAAAGTAAGTTGTTCTTTAGGGAACTTCTAAAAACATCCCCCAAATATTCGTAAGCCCTTATTTTTCAACGGTCATATTTGTTGAAAATGAGGTTTTTAGAAGTTCCCTTTAATAAAACGTTGCTCAATGTTTCGAAGAACGGAAAATTCAATGGTCGTTCGCTTACCGTCTGTTTTCTCAAGCGTTACATCGCCGTTATCCAGTGAAATAAATTTTGTGGTTGCCTTAAACAGTTTGTCCATTGATTCCCAATTTCGCCTTTGAGAAATGAGCGGCGTTTCCTTCAATCGGTAATCCCATCAACAGATACGTTTTATAAAGCCACAATTGTGTAATCTCATCAGTATATTTTTTCAAAGACTCAGTAACAAAACCGGAGATTACTTTATCAAGAATAATCATTTTCATTATTTGATAGGCAATATTACGATATTCATCTTCATTTTTATCGTTTATGGCAAGTGTTTCCACAGTCCCTAAATTGAAGGAACGCCTATTTTAGCAAGAGCAACAGCCGCTGGATATTGAGCAATTATTCCATATTTTTTATCATTGTTGACGTCAGAAATTTTGATATTGGAATGAGTCTGTAACAAAAGGTATGATATATAAGTACATCAACCGTCTCTTCAGCTCTTACTTCACCGAGAATATCAATTGCGGTCAAATCTTTTGAGTGAAACACTGTCGGATTTTCCATTGTTTGCAATATCGCCAGATTTGCCTCTATCTTTGCTTAACGCTCCTTGTAAAGTGGATGGTTTAAGGCAAATTCGCTGGATTAAGGTCTAGTGAGACAAAAAAACATTCACCAACACTAGCCGACTTTTACAGGAATTCCATATATTCACCGAATAGTTACTAAACTTTTACAACAATTTTGACGAAAAATAGGATAAAACATCTTTTTCTGACAAGGCGGGTGAGCCGTATCGTTGGTATTCCATGATTAGGGAGGACACAATGCGGCTGTATTCGGTTATTTTTCTATTCTTTTGTCTTACAGGAACGTTGTCTGCACAAATAAACGGCGGCAACAAAGTTCGTTTCGACAACTTGCCTCTGCAAATACGAACTGAACCGTCGGCGGAATTAAATCAGCTGAATAATAAAACAGTGAGACAAGTTCCTACTTTTGTTCAATTTGAAACTCCCGCTGTTCCTGTCGAGCAACCTGCTGTTCAATTTGAAACTCCTGCTGTTCCGTTTGAAACTCCTGACGTTCAACAACCGATTAACGACCCTTTTCAGTATCAAACGTCTGACGGCAATATCATGGTTCCCAGTAAAAGTACCTCTCTGCCGCAGGGGATTCAATTAGTCGGCGTACTGATAATGGAAGATAAGAATTTGCCGCCGGTTGCTGCAATTAAAATGCCGAATTTCAGCGGCGGCGTCTCCCGACAATATAATACGGGAATAATTCACTATGTCCGTGAAAGGGAAATGCTCGAAGTCCATCGAAGTATGCTGAACGCCAGACCAACAGCAAGACCGCAAAAAAGCAATGACGAACAGCCCGAAATGCTGTTTCTCGAAATTTATAAAATCACACCATATCAAATTGAAGTTCGCTCCAAAGACAATTTTGAAGATAAACACATCATCCGCTAATGCTTTCATCACTAATTAGACAATCAGTTTTTACAGTATTGTTGTTCACAGCATCGTCATTGTACGCTCAAACATCGCCGCATTTGGCTTCGCCAACGCCGATGTCAGTCTTGAATCAACATACTGCAAGCAATCTCCCCAATTCTGTAACTTCAAATTCTGAATCGTTAAATACGCAAAAAATAGCAGTGCTGAATATCAAAGAGATGCCGATGTCGGACTTTGCGCGTCTCGTCAGTCAAGGCGCTGGTTGGAAAATCGCGGTCAGCCAGAAAGCCGCCGTGATGCCGGTCAACATTTATCTTGAACATATCGGCGGTGAAGATGCAATCAAAGCCGTATGTCAAACGCTCAATCTTTGGTATCGCACTGATAAAAACAGCGGACTGATTAGCATAATGACCCTTGACGAGTATCGTCGCGGAATGTTGTTATTTGCGCAAGATACAGTTCAGGTAGTCACTGTATTATATCCTGACGCGAAAAGCGTCGGCGATTCGTTGCAGCGGTTGTTCCGAAACCGTGTTGTTTGGAATCCGCCTGACGAATATCTCAACGACCCGATTTACGACGTCGAGCGTGCCGTTGAGCGGATGGATTTTATGGCAGACCGGGTACAGGCAATACTGCCGGACACAGAAACAACAACAGGACGTAATAACAGAAGCCACTCTTCACGCAGTAGCACTTCTACCGGAACAAACGCCCGGAATCGGTATGGTAGTACCGGATATTCAGACAATCAACGGATACAGCAGCAATACCGCAACGACCAGCAGCTTCAGAATGAAGTGGATGAAGAAAAATTAAAAGCGCAGTTAGCGGCGGGATTTGTTCCGGCTGATGAAACAAATTTCGAGTCTGATAAAGAAATACTCGGCGAACCGAGTCTTGTGTATATTTCAGCGTTTCAAGGGACAAATGATTTACTGTTGCGATCTTCCGACGCCGACGCGGTTAAGGAAGTTGTCGATGTGATTAAGAAACTCGATAAACCGAAACCGCAAGTTCTTCTCGAAGTCAAAGTTCTGAAACTTGACTTAAACGACAATGCCGGTTTCGGTTTGGATTGGATGTTCAAATCCGGTAAATGGTCAGGCGGACGTTCCACCGGTTCTGTTGACGGAGTAACTTTCGGTAGCGATTATGCGTCGATTCTTTCACCGCAAGGACTTGCCCCCGCCGCAGGAACGATGCTCGACCCGAAGGCATTTGTTTTACAAACCGTAAGCAATGATATTGCCGTCCGAATCCAAGCAATGCAGGAATCCGGTCGTCTTGTTGCGTTGGCAACTCCGAATCTTTGTGTAGCGGACGGCGAAGCATCGAGAATATTTATCGGCAAAACAACAACCGTATTAACCTCTGTTGATATTCAATCTTATACTATCGGCGATGATAGACCAATAGTGAATACGGTAACAAATCCTGAAACACAGCGGCTAAATATCGGAACAACATTGCTGATTACACCGCGGATACACGCAGATAAAACAACAACGATTCGATTGGTACAAGAGGAATCGCAAGTCGGTAACACCAATGACATCAATTACGGTGCGGGAACGTTTCAATCGCAGGATATTGATATGCGAACAGTAACAACAACGGTGGTGGCGTCAGACGGTAAACTTTCGGCAATCGGCGGTTTGATCAGCGAACAAGTCCGCCACAAGGACAGCGGCGTACCGGGATTGATGAACATTCCTTACATTGGAAACGCTTTCAAAACAACATCGGATACAAAATCACGAAGCGAATTATTAGTGCTGATTCGTCCGTACATACTGCTTGCGCCGGACGAAACGGAATGCTCAACGCAACAATTTATGAAACGGTTAAGCGAACATCCCAGCGCAACATACAACACTCCGCCGTTACGAATCGGTAAAGGAACGTTCACATTAGTGAATGAAAAAATGTATCCTGTTCCCAAAGACGCAATGAATGCAGTAAAATTGCAGGCAAGACCAATGTCAACAGAGGAGAAAGAATAATGAAACGCAACATTTTATTGATTTTATTGACGCTATTCTTTTCCGGTTGTCATAATTTACCGGAGAGAGGCAGTATAAAGTCGTTGCTGCCTTTCGGTAAGAAAGATATTGCCGATACTTCGTTGACCAATATCCCGCCATTTGACAGAGCAAGATTACTGCAAGAAAAAAAAGAATACAACGATGCTGTTGCTCTATATAAAGCGGTGTTAGAGACAGAAAAAACGCCGGAAATACGGGAACAAGTAAAGGTCTTTTTAGCTCAGTGCTTAACGGCAATGACGCATTATGCAGCGGCATTGAAAGTATTGGAACCATTGCCGTTAGAAATATATTGCGATACCGACGCACAGAAATTAGCGGTTGCCGGTGAGATTCTGTTGCGGCAGCGGCGTGAAAACGAAGCGGTTGTGTATCTTGAAATCGCTGTTGGTTCGCAGGACTTGGAAGCGTTGACCAAACCGATACCAGACGGTTCGGCGGAAAATATTGTGTTTCCCGATTGGCTTCCGGCAGCGTCGGCAAACTTGGCATGTGCTTATATCCAAAGCGACAAACCGCAGAACGCCGGAGTACTATATGAGTTTGCGGCAAAGTTATATCAGCAGCGTTACCAGTATCGACAAGCGGAACAATGCCGCCGGATGTGTGATGATTTATGTTTGGTAATGAAAAACTATGTTCCGTTCCAACCTGCACCTGTTGCTAACGGACTGCCTGCGGGAAAGTATTAACAATGCAAGCCCAATCACAACAACTCCTTCTCCAACTCGTTGAACGCAACGGCAGCGACCTTCATCTTGCGGAAGGCAACCGTCCTGTGATGCGTATTCACGGTATTCTGTGTCCGCTGGAAACTCATAAACCGTTTACCGCTGAATATATCGCAGAAATTATTCAGGATATTGTTGGCGAAGCTGCTTTCAAACAATTAACGGAGACCAGTGAACTTGATATTGCCGCCGAATTGCCCGGCGGACACCGATTAAGAATCAATGGTTACCGTCAACAGGGAACTTATGCTGCCGCAATCCGGCTTCTGCCAAACCGTTTTTTTACGCTTAAAGAACTTGGTTTGCCGATGTTAGTGTTAGAAAAAATTTGCCGTTTACATACGGGACTTGTGTTGGTAACAGGTGCAACGAGCAGCGGTAAATCGACAACGATTGCGAGCATTGTCAACGAGATAAACAAAGAGCGTCCATGTCATATTCATACGATAGAAGACCCGGTTGAGTATCGTCATCATTCACAGAAGGCGTTCGTTACGCAACGCGAAGTCGGCAGCGATACGGTTTCATTTGCGGAGGCGTTACGGCGAGCGATGCGTGAAGACCCTGATGTGATTGTTGTCGGTGAAATGCGTGATTTGGAAACGATGTCTGCGGCGTTGACGTTAGCGGAGACGGGACATTTAACATTTGCGACGCTTCATACATCAACTGCAGTACAGACAATCAGCAGAGTAATTAGTGCGTATCCGGCGGCGCAGCAAGCGCAGGTGCGCGTGCAGTTGGCGTCAACGTTGCAGTTTGCGATATGTCAAAATTTAGTGCCGTGGGATGATGCGCAGGGGCGAAGTTTGATAGCGGAGATTCTTGTTATCAATTCGGCGGTTCGGGCGATGATTCGGGAGGAGAAAACGCATCAACTGAAGAATATAATGCAGACGAATTACGACGTCGGTATGCGGACGTTGGAGCAAGCGGCGGAAGCGGTGTTAAAACAAAACCATATTTCCCGCAAACAAGCAAAACTCTATCTGGATTTAGATGAATAACTCATGTTACGTTTGCTGTAACTATATCCTCCCCTATTCAGAAAAGTGGTGTCGTGTTATATATCACACTATATAGTCGTTCCTAAAAAAATGGTTTTAATGCTACAATAACGGCTTGTCCTGCTCAAAATGTGTGTTATGATTTGCAACGTTATTTGTTGTTTAGCCGTGTTTTGGGTTCCACAACTTGCAATTTTTATCAAAATTAGGTTAAAAATGCGTCCCACTTTATCCTCCCAGCAATCCGGTTAGTCCGACATGTTCAATCGTCGTCTTGACGATTTCCTCTATAAAACGCACGAGATCATTAAGCTCGCACATTATGTTGATTGGAACATGTTTGATCGCCACTACGATTCACTGTATCATCCCGACCACGGAGCGCCGGCATTGCCGACACGTCGCATGGTTTC
>JAIRYX010000059.1 GCA_031267635.1 Planctomycetaceae bacterium | reverse complement strand
ACGAGCGTCGCCGTAAGTTGGAATCGGTTTGACCGGCGGTTGTGCCGGTTCGTCGCCGAGCGTCAATGTCTGCCGACCATGAAAAACTTGATTCCCAAGTCCCAAAACTCCGGCGGTCATAAGCGAATTTTTCAAAAAGTCACGTCGTTTCATGTTTTGATTCCTTATCATTTGATTTTGTTAAAATTTTGTTCGAGACGTAAAAAATATCATTCTCTTTGTCTAAAAATATTCTTGATTGATTTTTTCGGCTCAAACAATCTCAATCGCCACAACAGATAAATTCTACTCAACATTTTTCCGAAATGCAAGCGGCAAGTTTTTTGCGGCTCGCTCCGAAAATCTGCATTTGCGGATAAGAAAAGGACAATAACAAAAATTTTATCACCACGAAAGACACAAAGGAATTTTTTCAATAGACAACACAACATTGCTATGCTTATAGCAATGGAAGAAGCCGTGAAATATTATGGATAAACCAGCAAATATCACGGATGAGCCGGCAAATATCACAGAAAAAGCCGCGTTTCCAACTCTCAAAACAAAAAAATTAACGGCATGTAAAAATTTTTCCTTCTTGATTTTTGTTGTTTTTCTGTATTTTTCGATCTAATAAACATGCTGAATTTCTTTCATTGTTTTTGCGAACAAGTATTTGGCATAGCAATTGCTCTATCGTTCTTCCGAAAAAGATTTGCTATTCATGTTTTCGGCAAATCATAACTCAAAATTTTCACGAAAGGAAGCAATATGCGCAGCTCACTCACTCACTCACTCACTCACTCACTCACTCACTCACTCACTCACTCACTCAACGCGAAAACTCTTTGCTCGCGTAGCGGCGTTTACGCTTGTTGAGCTTCTGGTGGTCATTGCGATCATCGGAATATTGATTGCACTTCTTTTGCCCGCTGTTCAAGCAGCCCGTGAAGCAGCACGACGGATGCAGTGTGCCAACAATCACAAACAAGTAAGTTTGGCATTTCACAACTACCACGATGTAAACAATGTTTTACCGGCAGTCAATTGCCGTGTAATCACACCGAATTTTTCAGCTCCTTATTTCAGTACCTTTTTTTCTATTTGCCCCTATATTGAGCAACAAGCCCGATATGAGGGAGTTTTGAGTAGTGAGTCGATCAATCCGACAAGTAACCTGCCAGTATTACAAGGTTCAATTCCCGCTTTGCTTTGCCCATCAGACGGTGATTCGTCTCAACCAGGAAAAACTGCTTCTGGCGGCACGAGTACCATCTCACGAACAAGTATTGTCATTAATATCGGAGATCACTTTGCATCGAACAGCAATCCTTCGACTGCCGTATCAAAAGCATGGGGAAACTCGCGCGCCCCATTTTACCTTACCAAAACTGCACTGGGCGACAGAATCGGCGGTGAATGGGTCAATGTTTACAAACCGTTTGCAGCAATAACAGACGGTTTGAGCAATACCGTTGCTATTAGCGAAATACTTAGCTCAACACCGGATAAATCAACCGACGTAAAACGGTTTGTTGTTTATGTGGATATTACCGCTCCGGGCGGTGAAGACGTTTCTCCTTATACAAAAAGTCCGGCATTTTGCCGTGACAGCGCGCTTGATACGAATGACCGCCGCCGTCTTTCGCAAACCGCTGTTGATGCAACCGGCTCCAACGTTCTTCGTGGACATAACTTTGCTCAAGGGTTTATTGGACGTGTTGCCTTTACTGCTTCATTACCGCCAAATTCTCCTTCGTGCAACGGACGTTATAGCGCTAACGCTGATGACAATGCGTTAAATGGCTGGGGAATTTTTTCCGCCACGAGTAATCATACCGGTGGAGTCAATATCGGTTTGCTTGATGGAAGCGTCCGTTTTATTTCCGATACCGTTAATTCGGGCGATTTGAATGATATTGTCGTTTCCGGCGGTCAAAAAAGTCCTTACGGAGTTTGGGGATCATTAGCAACAATTAACGGCAGCGAAGTAAACATTAATTTTTAAGAGATAAAATAATGAAAAGATTTTTATGTTGCCAATCATTAAAACGGTTGTTATTGATGATACCATTGCTGACTCTCCTTTTTTTCAATGGGTGCGGTGACGGAAGAAAACGACCGGAAGGAATGCCTAAACTGTATCGTTGTATTTTACATTTTACACAAGAGAGTGTTCCTTTAGAAAATGCTGTTATTTCTCTTCACCCTGTTTCGCAGACATTTGCATGGACAATTGGAGGACGTACAGATAAAAAAGGAACCGTAGAAATTTTCACAGACGCTTATTACAAAGGCGCACCGGAAGGCGATTTTACGGTAGTTGTTCATAAGTCCGAAGTTATATCTCCCAAACCGCCGGACATTCTTCCGCAAAATGACAATGAAATTACAAGAATAATGAATGAGATCAACAAAAACACGCATGAATACAGCTATATTGACACTCAATTTACCGATGTGAAAAAATCACCGCTGACATTGACTGTCAAAAAATCGAAAACTGATGAAACATTTGAACTCGGCAAAAAGGTTCGTGTTCAAATTCATTGAGTTATTGAAAGACCGTAACGTTCGTAGGGTGTTGCCCTACGCTATGGTCTTATTGCCATTTCGGGGCGACTATTGAAATTAAAATGATGATTTCCAAAATTTAAATTTACTGCGGAGATGCTTACAAATTGTAGGTCAAACCGCGATATTAAAAACACCTTATTTTTAAGGAGAATAACATGAGAGTTGTTGGTTTAACGCTAACATTACTTGTCCTAACCGCAGCATTTGCGTTAGCGGCAGACAATGACAAACCGAAAAATGAAAAACCGAATATCGTCTATTTCCTTGCCGATGATCTCGGCTGGGCGGACGTCGGTTGGCACGGCACGGAAATTAAAACGCCGAATCTTGACAAACTTGCCGCGCAAGGAGTCAAATTTGAACAGTTTTATGTGCAACCGCTTTGCACGCAAACGCGAGCTGCGTTTTTGACAGGGCGTTACCCAAGCCGATACGGTTTACAAACCGGCGTAATTATCGGTAATTCCTACGGTTTGTCCCTCGAAGAACGGACATTGCCGCAAGCGTTACATGACGCAGGATATTACACGGTCATTCTCGGAAAATGGCACCTTGGCAGTGAAAAAGAATATCAGCCGCTTCAACGAGGATTTGACTACCATTACGGTTTCTACAGCGCCGCCATTGATTATTATGAACACACGAATGAACTCGGTCACGACTGGTACAGAAATGGTCAAAACGTTAAAGAAAAAGGATATTCGACAGATTTGATCGGCGATGAAGCGGTCAAGGTCATTGAAAAACATGATACGTCGAAACCGCTTTTCCTTTATGTTCCATTTAATGCCGTTCATTTTCCTTATCAGGAAATTCCGAATAAAAAACTGAGCGATCAGTATGAAAACCTTCATGGGCAGCGAAAAATTTATGGCGGAATCACGTCTGTATTAGACGACGCTGTTGGACGGATTTACCAAGCTCTTGAAAAGAAAGGGGTGTTGGATAATACCCTCATTCTTTTCTCCAGTGATAACGGCGGGCCTACTCAACCCAAACAAGCATCTGGTGACGAAAATATATCTGAACCATCCAATGACAGAAATTTCCGTGCCTCGCAAGGGATGCCTGGACCAGCCGATAACGGAAATCTTCGTGCCGGAAAAGGAACGTTGTATGAAGGCGGCGTTCGAGTTCCCGCATTTGCCATTTGGCACGGAAAAATTAAGCCGGATACGGTTTCCGACCAACTGATTCATATCGTTGATCTTTATCCGACATTTTTGGATATTGCCGGTGCGTCATTGGAACAAAAATTACCGCTCGACGGAGCGGATTTTAAAGACGTTCTTACGGAAAATAAGACGAAACCAAGAAAGGAAGTTTTAATCAATGCGGAAGTAAACCGCGGCGCAATACGCTTTGGCGACTGGAAAATTGTTATCTCGAATTTGGATGCTGATAACAAAGAAAATGCCAAAACAGAACTTTTTAATGTGAAAGACGATCCGGGTGAAACCAACGATCTTTCGGCGTCTAATTCGGAAAAGTTGAAAGAACTTCAGGAACTTTATGAAAAATACGCATCTGAAGCAATTCCTTCTCTTTTTAGATTCAGATCTCGCAATTCCCAAACGCCGAGATAAGCAAAAACCAGTACGGAAAATATCGTTCCTGATATTGTACAACACCGTAAAATGAATATCAATGAATATTTTTGATGAACCGATTTTCAATTTTGCCCCTTATTTTTATCATGCGTCTTATTGGTCATGTGCAAGTGAAAACGACACGCCTATGTATTGATACCTGCGCATTTTTTAATGACTTGTGACGCGAATTTTCACAGTATTTTTTCTAAAAAGAGAACGCGACCGCCGCCTGTTCGGACAGCGGCTCGCGTTTTTCCGGCAACTCATCGGGAGTTGAAATTATCAGCTTTTTCTTTCATTTTTGCTAAAATTTTTGTTGATAATGGTTTCGAGAATGTTCCGAAAGCGTTTTGCGGCTTCCGAAACTCATTACGTGATTTGGGGATTCCCAAACGCAGCTTGGGAACTCCCGAACTCGGTTGCTGGCTTCAATATTTGCGTTATTGACTTCAATATTTGTGTTATTGACTTCAATAATTACGGAAAATATGGTAAAATGAAAGAAAGTAAGGCGAGAGACCGGAGTTGAAAAGGCAAGTGGTTGGTGTTCAAACCGTAGGACACGAGACGTTCTGTTCTTGCAAACGCGATTTCCTTTGGTTCCGCCCCAACCGAAAATAAAAATTTTATGCCATCAAAGCACGCGGCGGATAGCCAATCTTCCAATTCCATTCAAATCTTTTTTTCTGCGGGTGAACCAAGCGGCGACGCGCACGCCGCATCGCTGATTCGGGAAATTCAAGCGTGCGATCTATCCGTACAATGCGTCGGATACGGCGGACCGTTGATGCATGAAGCCGGTCAAATTCAACATTATGATTTGACGCAAAAAGCGGTGATGTTTTTCAAATCGGTGTTAGGACAAATTACGTTTTTCCGCTCTTTGTACCGGAAGACGCAGGATTATTTTTCCCAAAACCAACAGAATATCAAAGCGGTTGTCTTGGTGGATTATCCGGGTTTTAATTGGTGGGTTGCGCGGGCGGCGAAAAATTACGCGATTCCCGTTTATTATTTTATGCCGCCGCAACTTTGGGCGTGGGCTGGTTGGCGAATCAAAAAAATGCACAAATTGGTCGATTTCGTCTTCACGACAATGCCGTTTGAAACAAAATGGTTTCAAAACCACGACTGCAAAGTGATTGAAATCGGGCATCCGTTTTTAGAGGAAGCAAAACGCCACATTGTCGATTCGGATTTTCTCAAAGAATTGCACGATGAACAATCTCCAATCTTGGTAATTTTACCCGGTTCGCGCGATCAAGAAATAAAAAATAATTTACAAGATTTGCTGCACATCGTCGAAAAGGCGTGTCATACGAATCCTGAAATTCGTCCGATGATTGCGGCGTTTAAGCAGTCGCATGTGGAAAACATTGAAGAAATCCTTTCACAGCGAGGGCTTGCGATTCCTGTTTATATCGGAAAAACGCAGGAATTGATTCGTGCGGCACATTTTGCGTTGGCTGTTTCCGGTTCGGTAACAATGGAATTGCTGGCAAATCATGTTCCAACGGTTGTTTATTACCGAGTTGGAAAAATTGCTCATTTTGCGCAGCGTTTTTTTCGACGCTCCCGTTATATTACGTTGGTGAATTTGCTCGGCTTGGAGTTTTTTACGTCCGAAAGCCCGTATTTTCCAGAGAAGCAGCGAATGATTCCGGCTTATCCGACGGAACACGATTTCGACGCGATGCTTTTTCCCGAATTTTTAACGCCGTTTGACGCATCGGACGAAGCAACGGAATGTTTGCTCGCTTGGCTTGAGCCGCAAAATTATACCAACTGCAAAAAACAACTGGAAATTCTTCACGCACATCTTGATCCGGCGCGAAATCCGTTTCAGATTGCGGCGGAAACATTGTTAAAAGCGTCGCCGATGGAAGTCGTGGATGAGACGGACGAATTTCCGGCGAAGAATAATGCGGAAAGCAAAGAGTACGATAATAAAGAAGAATGTAACGAAGACGGCGAAGAGAAAAACAAAGCCGAGGCAAGAAAAGAAGATGAGAAAGAATCAGAAAACACGGTAAAAGAAAACAACATTGCGGAACAAACGTCGGTTTCCAAATCCTCTACAGCATCAAAGCAAGAATCCATTTCTCTCAAATCTCTTGCTATGACTTCAAAACAACAATCGATAACCAAACAAACATCGGCAACACCAACCAAAGAAAAGAAAAAAGAGCCGTCTGATGACGAATTTTTATTTCAGGAAGCAAGTTCCAGTTTGCTCAAAAAATTATCGTCGGAGGAATAAAAAATCTCTGTTTCTTTCACATTTTGGGGAGGGATTGATTTATAAAATACTGTAACTATTCAGTTACCCAAGCCGGATAAATCCATACCGAGCAACCGGGTAACAACCTTAATGATGAGGTCTCCATTTATCCGAAAGATTTTAATACTAAACGTTCGCCAATCGTTGTTGCTCACGAGGATCTTACGCGGTTCCGCGTCGTTCTTATGTGTTTCCACAAGATCACGATGCGAACCTTGTACATCACATTCGGAATCGTAACATTCATCGCAAGATACCATTGAATGCCGTCCAATAAAATCATCCATCACGTTTTGCACCGCTTGAG
>JAIRYX010000020.1 GCA_031267635.1 Planctomycetaceae bacterium | reverse complement strand
ATTCCCAAAACGCCGCCCGTGACGTCACTTGATTCGTAACCTACGCAGTAAAGTTTCCGCTCCAAGCGGGACTAGCTGAATCTTCTCCAAATACATAATCTTTCAGAGCGTCTGGATTTCCGACCTATCCGAGTAGCTAATCTTTCCAAGCGTTTGAATTTTCGACATAACTCCTTAATTTCCAACGACTAACGTAAAACTTCCACGAACGCTCGCGAGAGATTCGCTACTCTTTGCGAGCGGCTCACTGTCCTCCGTGAGCGGCTCGCGGTCTTTACGGAGCGGCTCACGGTCTTTACGGAGCGGCTCCCGGTCTTTACGGAGCGGCTCACGGTCTTTACGGAGCGGCTCACGGTCTTTACGGAGCAGCTCCCGGTCTTTACGGAGCAGCTCACGGTCTTTACGGAGCGGCTCCCGGTCTTTACGGAGCGGCTCCCGGTCTTTACGGAGCAGCTCACGGTCTTTACGGAGCAGCTCGCGGTCTTTACGGAGCGGCTCGCTGTCCTCCGTGAGCGGCGAATTTTCCTTCGGGAGAGTCTCGCCACCTTCTACGAAACTTCCGTAGAACTCCGCGAGAAACTCGCCGCCTTCTACGAATGGCATTGAGGGAAACGAATCTCTCCCGCTCCTGAGTGTCTCGTTTCCGCTACCAAGCGGCTCGGTTCCGCCCCTGAGCGACTCTCGTCGGCTGACGGCGAATGCAAACAGGGCATGGACAGACGTCAATGACCAAGGCGATAATCATGCTTCCGGCACCGAGAAAGAAAAACATCATGCAAGACAAACAATCGGAACAACATCACAAACAAGCGGAACAACATCAAACGCACCTCGCGCAACATTCCTCCCGTGCGATAAACGATTCCCTATCCCTCGCCAAAATATTGAATGCGACTGCGATTGAAGGGGGAGTAGCACGCGGCGACTTGGTTTTATCAAAAGGGTTCGCCGCTGATGAAATTGAAATGTCGGTGAAGTGGTGTTACTCGAATTTGGGGCGACGTGGTGCAGTCATTGTATCGTGGAGATTCCGAATCTGAAAAAGATGTGCGAAAAACACCATCCGCAAGGTTTTGAGATTATCGGTAAATTGACGAAAAATTGAAAGCGTTAGAGAAAGCACTGGAAAAATATCAATTTCCTTGGACGGTGATTGCGGATCGAAAACGTACTGACGCCGGAGAAACCTGCTTGTACGACCGTTTCGATATTCATGCCGTCCCGCGAGGGATTTTGGTTGACCGTTCAAGAAAAATTGTTACAATTAAAACTCACGGCGAGCAATTTAATCGCAAAGTTAATACCAACAGGGAGTATGGAAAAATAAACGCCTAACAAAAATACTATCCCATATTTTGCACAATCATAAAGAGGAGTCTATTGCATGTCAGGTCATTCCCATTGGGCTGGAATTAAGCACAAAAAAGCGATGGTGGACGCGAAACGCGGAAAACTTTGGAGCAAACTTGCCAAAGCGATTATTATCGCGGCAAAAGGCGGTGGCGATCCAGAGGCGAATTTTCGGCTTCGCGCCGCGATTGACGAGGCGAAAGCGGTCAGTTTGCCGAAAGAGAATATTCAACGCGCTATCAAAACCGGTACCGGCGAACTAAAAGGTAACGACCTTGAAGAATTGGTTTACGAAGGTTACGGCGCGGATGGCGTAGCGGTGTTATGCGAAAGTTTGACCGATAACCGCAATCGAACCGCACCGGAAATCCGCAAGATTTTCGAGGTTTGCGGCGGAAAACTTGGTGCGACCGGATGCGTCGCGTGGAATTTCGAAAAAAAAGGAATGTTCGTTGTCGCTCTTGATGCTACCGAAGAAGAGCCGTTGATGGAAATGGTGCTGGAAGCGGGAGCGGATGATTTTGAAAAAACGGACGACGGTTACGAAATTACCTGTCTGCCCGATAATTACAAAGCGGTTTCCGACGCACTTGTCAAAGCCGGAATCGAGCCGGAAGCGTCGCAATTGGGATTGATTGCTAAAGATCAAGTCGAAATTCAAAACGCAGACTCGGCGGCAAAAGTGTTGAAATTGATGGAAATGCTCGACGACCACGAAGATGTACAGCATGTTTCCTCGAACTTTACGATTTCGGATGCAATTATGGCACAGTTGGAAAATTGACAGCCGTTTCCAAACATAAGGAAACTTTGAATCGTTGACTGCTATGATTTTTATCGCCGTGAATGCACGAGAAACTTTCGATCATAACATTCGTAGCTAAAATACAAAAGGTAAGATAAATGAGAAGTTGCATTTATTTACTTTCATGTTTTGAAAACTATTCCTCACATATCCAATCTTTTACCTAAACATGGATTACGCTCAAGAATCGCTAAAAAAACATATCGCGTGGAAAGGCAAAATCGAAATCGTTTGCCGCGCGCCGCTTGAAAATCGAGAGGATTTATCGCTTGCTTATACTCCCGGTGTGGCGCAGCCGTGCCTCGAAATTCAAAAAGATATTGATAAAAGTTACGAATTGACCCGTCGCGGAAATCTTGTGGCGGTGGTCACAGATGGAACGGCGGTTTTGGGGCTTGGTGACATCGGTCCCGAAGCGGGAATGCCGGTCATGGAAGGAAAGTGCGCTCTTTTTAAAGCATTCGGAAATGTTGACGCTGTTCCGCTTTGCATCCGATCAAAAAATGTTGACGATATTGTTAATACGGTGCGGTTATTGGCGGGAAGTTTTGGCGGAATCAATCTTGAAGACATTTCCGCGCCTCGGTGTTTTGAAATTGAACGTCGTTTGAAAGCGTGTTGCGACATTCCGGTTTTTCACGATGACCAACATGGAACGGCAGTTGTAACGCTCGCTGCGTTGTTCAACGCACTAAAATTAACCGGCAAAAAATTGGAAAATCTTTCTGTTGTTACCAGCGGCGCGGGTGCGGCGGGAATTGCGATTATCCGGCTTTTGATTTCGCTCGGATTGAAAGATGTTGTTCTAAGTGACCGCCGGGGTGCGATTTACAAAGGACGCGACAATTTAAATCCCGAAAAAGCGGAGATGGCGGAAATCACCAATTTACAGAGAAGACGCGGAACGCTTGCCGACATTCTCCGAGACGCAGACGTATTCATCGGCGTTTCCGCTCCGAATTGCGTAACTGAAGATATGGTACGGAGTATGAACAAAGCTCCGTTCATTTTTGCAATGGCGAATCCTATCCCTGAAATTATGCCGGAAATGGCAAGGTCTGCAGGAGCTGTGGTAGTTGGAACAGGACGAAGTGATTTTCCGAATCAAATTAATAATGTGTTAGCGTTTCCCGGCATTTTTCGCGGAGCGTTAGATGTCCGTGCGAGCGACGTCAACAACGAAATGAAAATTGCCGCCGCAAAAGCAATCGCTGCAATGGTTTCCGACAACGAACTCTCGCCGGAGTTTATCATTCCGAGTCCTCTCAACAAACAAGTCGGTCAAGCAGTTGCCCAAGCAGTTGCCCAAGCAGCCCGCGATTCCGGTGTTGCGAGGATATAAGAGGATGTAAATTGTAATGACTTGTGTTGCTCGTTCGTTTTCGTCGGAGAGGACAAGGATATGCAGAGATTTTTTCACAAAGGAGAAAACAATCAGAAAAATTCCGGTATTTTACAAATATACTCGTTTATACTCATTGCGCTTGAGTTTTCGGTTTTATGAATGGAGATCAAACCGGATTTTACGATATAACGACGCCAGTGAAAACCGAGATTTCAAGTACAAAAAGTATATAACCCGGATTAACGTGGTCAAAACCGTGCTCTCCTTCATAACCGGTATCATGCTCGGAATCAAAAACGGCGTATTGTCCGTTGGTAATCTCTGTTTCAGCAATCCAAAACGGCTTCTCAACTTTCACAACAGCACGTGGTCTTTCATCTCCGAATCCGTCAACCGACCCCATCACAAATTCCCCGACCGGAATACGGACAAAGCGGATTCCAGCTCATTCCACCACAGCGTTTTCTCCTTGCCGTTATTTTGCTTTGGCATAACGGAACGGATAATTCGAAGCGGTCGCTTTATCGCCTACAACTTTGGGCAAGACACCAATCGCGGCATGGAAGACTTTGTAACCGTCGTCGTTGTGTTTCAAAAGTTTTTGAATTTCTTCAACGGTAACTGTTTGCATTTTTTCTGCGTTTGGATTCTTTCCCGCCAAAAGTTCTCGGTAGTTTTCTTCGGGATTCGCGTCAATTTGGGTTCGCCGCGCAGATGACTTAAAATGCAGATTTCGTTATCCCAGCCGCTTCTCGGAATCGTGTCTTCCGTATAAGCATTGAGAGCGGTGAATCCGAGTTGTCCTTTTTGCGGTTTACGGCGGACACAAAGAATTTTGTCAAAATCAATTGCCGGATTCGCTAACGCCACTTCACGAATCAAAGCATCAAGAGCAGTTTGATTTTTCGGATCAATTTTTTCGAGCCGTTGTAAAAATTCCGCGCCGAGCGGATATTTTTTGCCGTAAGTTTCCATCAAATCATTGATCAATCGTTTCGCAGATTCCGGCGTATTGATCGGCACAACGCCGTTGTCGTAAGCAAACAGCATATTTGCCGAACAAAACATGAACAAAATCAAAACAAATAAATGACGCATTACTATTCCTCAAGTCTTTTAGAGTTTGCTCTGTTTTCAAAGAAATTATTATACTTTGTGTCATCATAAATAGATCGCTTTCAAATTTGCCAGAAAGATTTTACCATTGCAACCCCAGTGCTTTCAAGGTGTTTTTTTACCCATTGGCGTTTCCGAACTATTCTAAATCTGCTATACTCTCGACAGAGTTCAATCTACAAAGTCACTTCAAATTCGTCTTTTTAAGAAAGGATAACAGGATTGGCAAGATTTTATTTTATCCTGCGGATCCTCTGTAATTCTGTCAAAAAAATAAAAATCAAGGCGACTGAATAGTTACTAAAAATGAAGCAATTCGCCTTAACTTGAAACAACTGGAAAATATTGTAATTCTTGTAGCCGTTAATTCTTTGAAATACCCAAACTACCATGTTGTGTGGAATAACCTCAACTGTCTCTCTCATTTTGTTTTAGCGGTCAGTCCTTGTCTTTCGCGGCATATTGAGTATACTTTTCACGACTCATTGGTTTACAACGTTATAACCCCTCCTTCCAAAGATTTCAAACAAACAAAAGTTTGTCATTGACGCAAGTCGCAGATTTCCGAACGAGTCGAATTTCCATGGATTGAATTACGATTGCGAGACAAACCACAGAGCGCACGGAAACTTTTAGTAAAAATTTTATAACAAATGGACAAGCAAGTTTTCTCTCGAAATGTCATGAGGGATTTTCTGTGGACTCGGTGATTAAAAAATGATTTTTAGAGGTTTCCTCAAAAAAAATAGAAAATAAAACATGGCGAAAAAATGGATTATCCGCACTTATGATCGGGAACACGTGAATCTTTTGGAACGCAACGCTCATATCCATCCGCTTCTCGCGCAGCTTCTCATCGGACGTGGAGTCGAGCGTCCTGATCAGGTTTCGGGATTTTTACAGCCGAAATTGACTGGTTTACGTGAACCGTCGCTCCTGCCGGGTTGCGTGGAAACGGCGCAGCGGCTTCTTGATGCGATTCAAAACGACCGAAAAATAACCGTTTATGGCGATTATGATGTGGACGGGATGACGGCAACGGCGATTTTGCGGCAAGCGATTCGATTGCTCGGCGGACAAGTCGATTATTATTTGCCGTCGCGTTTGACGGAAGGTTACGGATTAAACAGCGGCGCGATTCGTGCACTCGCCGCGCAGGGAACACAGCTTATTATTACGGTTGATTGCGGAATCAACAGCATTGAAGAAGCGAAAACGGCGAAAGAGCTTGGCGTGGAATTGCTGATTACCGACCATCATACACCAGGCAAAACGCTCCCTGATGCGGCGGCGATTACGCATCCGCAAATCGGAAACACGTATCCGTTTCAGGAATTGAGCGGTTCGACGGTTGCGCTGAAAGTCGCTTGGTCGCTTTGTCAGCAGGCAACAGAATCGGATCAGCAAAAACAAGGAACGAATCAACAAAGCGCGGATTCCGACAATTCCGGCGGTGTGAAAGTGTCGCCGAAGATGCGGGAATTTTTGATGCAGGCGGTTGTGTTTGCAGCGTTGGGGGCGGTTGCCGATGTGATGCCGCTGGTGGATGAAAATCGCGCGTTAGTACGGTTTGTTTTGGAACGCGGTTTACGAGATTACGCGACGCTCGGTTTGCGGGAATTACTGCAAGTTGCGAAAATTGACACATCGAAAACACTGACAGCCGAATTGATTGCGTTTCAGATTGCGCCGCGTTTGAATGCGGCGGGACGTTTGGGATTGGCGCAGCTCGGCGTGGAACTTTTGGTTACGGACAAACCGGAGCGAGCTAAAGAGTTATCGCAATACATCAACAATCTTAATGAAACGCGGCAGAAAATAGAACGCGAAATCACCCGCGCGGCGATACGTCAAATTGACGAGTTGTTTTTGCCGGACGATCCGGCGTATGTGTTGGCGGACATTGGCTGGCATGTCGGGATTATTGGAATTGTTGCTGGGAAACTTTGCGAAAAATACAATCGTCCTGTGATCCTGCTTGCGAAAGACAAAATGGAAAACAAGCCAGCAACCGGTTCAGGACGCGCGGTTCCCGAAATGAATCTTTATAACGCATTGGAAGCGTGTTCTGATTATCTTATTCGTTTCGGCGGTCATGCGGCGGCGGCGGGCGTGAGTGTGGAAGACTCGCAAATTGACTTGTTTCGTGAAGCGTTTTGCGAATATGTCGCCGCTGCGATTCCGAGCGAACAGCGCGAGGCGGAATTGACGATTGACGCGGAGTTCCCGTTTAGCGCGTTTGACGTAGCAATGGTGAAACGGATTGAGTCGATGGCGCCGTTTGGTCAATGTAACGCGCGACCGATTATTTGTACGCGCGGCGTAACGCTTGCCGAGCCGCCAAAGACGATGGGAGCGGATAAACGTCATTTTACCGCGACATTCCGGCAGCATCAACAAACGCTTCGCGCTGTCGCATTTGGAGCTGCCGAATGGGTGGACGAAATGCAGCAATGCGGCGGCGCATTCGACGTAGCGTTTCATCCGGTGATTAACGAGTTTCGTGGATTTTCCAAAGTCGAATTGCAATTGCTGGATTGGAAACAGTCGGAATAAACTGCTTATTTCACATTTTGGGGAGGGATTGATTTATAAAATTCTGTAACGATTCAGTTGCCCAACCCAAAGAACTCCGCATGGCAACGGGTAGCGATACCATCCGCAACTACCAACCGGCACGTTCAAAACCATGTCGATTGGTGATCATGTTGACGTTGTGTTGAGGATATTCCGTTTTTAACTCGGTGTTCATCAAAAAAGGGACATAAGAGACAAGTGGGACGTCAGGGACACTAGAAATTTTTGGGGACAGAAGGAAGTTTCTAAAAGAGTCCCCAAGAGTCCCTTTTGTCCCTTGTAGCCCTTTGAATAATCATCAGAAACCAAATTTTGATGCACCTATTTATTGAAAATTGTCCCCAAAATGGAAAAATTCTCACATGAGATAAAACCTATCTCACATGAGATGAAATCTATCTCATATGAGATAAAATCTATCTCATATGAGATAAAACCTATCTCACATGAGATAAAACCTATCTCGCATGAGATAAAATCTATCTCACATGAGATGAAACCTATCTCACATGAGATAAAATCTATCTCATATGAGATGAAATCTATCTCACATGAGATGAAATCCATCTCATGTGAGGATTTTGCGAAAAAACACGCAAAAAGTAGTCCCTCTCAACGAGGAATTATTACTAACTCTTTACATAACAAAGACTTATGAGTAATTTGCCGGAAATCTTCAAAAATGGGACATGCGGCAAAAAGGACTTTTTTGACCCAAAAGACGAAAGGGACAGAAGAAGTTTTCGTATCCCTAAAGCCCCCCTTTTTTGGCAAACGCCGAATTTTAAAGGGTGATAAGTATATCATTTTTATTATCTCATGTTACGCACCCCAAGCAAAAAAGCCGACAAAATATTCACTGTTTTTTAACCCCGCAGGGGTGTGATGTGCATAACCGGCGGTGGAGCGCAGCGCAACCGCCGGATCGCAACTTCTCCAAACCAAAGCCCTGCAAGGGCGAGATGATTTGAAGCGAATACGAGTTTGATAATCTCGTCCCTGCGGGACTTTGTGTTTTTGGCGCGCTGATCCGGCGGTTGCGCTTCGCTCCACCGCCGGTTATGCACATCACGCCCCATG
>JAIRYX010000014.1 GCA_031267635.1 Planctomycetaceae bacterium | reverse complement strand
CCCGCCTATCAAAAGTTTGTTCAAAACTTTCAATGAACTGTTTAATTTTCTTATTGGATTCTTTTAGCGTATTATTCATTGTCTTCCACAATTTTAATTTCTTCCTCTGTCAATCCGTAAAGTTCATAAACCAATGAATTGATTTTGTCTTCGCAGTAAGTAATTTTCGTTTCGATTCGGGAGATTTCTGTTTGTAATTTTGCTTTTGATTTTTCTTTGTTAAGTTGCAAAAGATGATCAACAAGTTCAATAATTTTATCATATTTTCTTTTATCCATTTTTTTAGATAAATTAAGAGCGGGAATGGGAAGTTTTCTTATATCATTGATGAGAATTTTGGGAAATGCTCCTTTTCTTGCTTTGGGTGAAGTAATTGTATGATACATTGAAAGTAACCTCGAATTTATGATACCCAAAAGGAAATACATTGAGTATTGATTATTTGCTCTGGAAATACAGTTAATGATTGATGGATTGTTATAATATTCTTCCGCCGTAAAAACCGCATGAATTATGCCATCCGTAATTTCACGAATTAAAATTCGCGGCTTAACAAAAAAATCCGGTTTCCTTGGTGCGGCAAGCCATTCGCCATAGCTGATCCAGTTTTTTCCATTCCATTTCAAGGAATATCTCTTCACGTCGCCACCTCGTAATTCTTTTTTGTATGTCTTATCTTTTTTATAATTTGCGTGCCATATTCTGTTTTTAATAGTATATTTGTCATGTCCTCGATATTTATCGTAAGGAATTAAACCCTGACTGATTTCAAGAATATTATTTAACGGAATTGTGTTTTGTTTTATATTCTCGATCAAAGACCAATATTGGTAAAGTTGGAAATCCCATGTTTCCCAATTTTTGATTTCTGTTTGTTTGATTTTAATCGTCTTGTCGATAACTGCAAAAGATGAACCATAGTTTTCAATAACAATTTTCCCTTTTGGTTTGCCTTTCGTTAGTACGGGAATAACTGTTCTCACCGTAGCCTGTGTGAAAACTGCGATATTAGATAAATCTGCTATTTTTGTAATACTAAAATGGTTGTAAATAAAATCACGGAATTGCTTGGCAAAAAGATTAACCAACATGGTATTGGGAATAATAACAGATATATACCCCTCTTGTTGTAACAAGCGATATGCCTGCATAATGAAATACTGCGATGTTTCAAAATCCGCTACCATTGGAAATTTTTTCGCAAGATATTCTTTTTCATTTTTCCCTAACAACGCTCCATACGGCGGATTACTAATGACGATATCGAACCCGCCTTGTTTGAAAATGTTTGGAAAGGCGTGTTTCCAACTGAATGGTTTGACTTTCTTTTCTTCTTTGAAGTCAAGTTGATTGTCATAAAAATCCGTGTCAATAAGACTGTTGCCGTTGCAGATATTATCGTCAATGGACGGTAAAACACGTTCGTGAAATAAATGTTGCATTGTTTCGATGCTTGCGGTTGTCTCGCCTTCCATACATTTTAGTAACAAACTCAATTTCGTGATCTCAACCGCATTCACATCAATATCAACCCCGAAAATATTGTTCAATAATATCCGCTTCTTTTCCGATGTTGCTAATTTTCCTGCGGGAGTCAACGGGTCTTTTTTACCGCCTTTGGACGACTTGGCATTTTTAAGATAATAATCCCGATGCCAATCCAATAAATATTGAAACGCCCCAATCAAAAAACTGCCGCTGCCGCAAGCCGGATCGACAATCTTAATCTTTGCCGCATCTTTCGGCGTTTTGCCCTCAAGTAATTTGCCGACCGTATTTTGTACAATATAATCGACAACATATTCCGGCGTGTAATAAACGCCGCCCGCCTTGCGGACTTCCGGCTTTTCCTCTATCTTCACCGAATGTCCGGATGTTACACGAATCGTTTTACCAAGAAATTGTTCATACGCACTGCCGAGAATTTCAACCGGCATCACCGAAAAATCATACGGTCCCGGATAATACAAATCGCTAATAATCGACTTGAGCGTTTTGTTCTCAACTTTCAATGTTACACTAAGCGTGTCTTTCTCAAAATCAAACAAACCGGAATTATATTTTTCGTCGGCGCGTTCAAAAATACGAAAAAGATTGTTGTAAAAAATATTGTCGGCAGATTTCGTATCGCCAACACATTTACGCAACGAATCATATTGTTCAACACCGCGATCTTCCGCGATTCGCAGAAACACGATTCGGTTCATCGTTTGTTGGACGGCAAAATTGAGTTCTTCTTCGGTGAGGTGCGGGTTGGCGCGGACAAGCGAAACGGCAAGTTGCGAACGCCATGAATCAAGCGATTGCAAAAATTCCTGATCAACTGTTGTTGTGCCTTTTTTTTGTGTATCACTTTGAACGAACCGGTCAAAACTTCCTTTGAGAACTTTTTCCTTGCTGAATGTTTCCCAAAGAAAATCAAATTCGTTCAAATATTCGCGAAACGTCAGATAACGGATACGGGCTTTGGAGGCTTTGTCGGTTGGGAGCGGTTTGGGAGTGCAATCGTAAACCGCAAACTCTTCAAAATCCGTGATAATACTAATCGGCAACTTCGCACTCCAACCGTAACGCCGAACTTGAAA
>JAIRYX010000477.1 GCA_031267635.1 Planctomycetaceae bacterium | reverse complement strand
GGTCGTTTGGGAGAGATTCCTGCCTCTTCGTGAAAGACAAAATTTCAAACGGGATAAGAATATTACAGAGAGTATCGTTATGAAAACGGAATTTGACGACGCCCTACGCGGAATGTATCGTGATTATGACGAGGTTCATCCTCAAGAAGAAGATCAATATCGTGCGATTGGTTCGCTTTCGGTTTTTGCGTTTGTGTTCGGCTTGCTTTCGGTGTTGGCGTTTTTTTCGTGGATTACGCTCATTTTTCCGGTTGCCGGGTTAGCGGTCGGCTTTCTTGCGATCCAAAAGATTCTTGCCGCTCCGAAAATTGTCGGAGGACTTCGTTTGACGGTTATGGGGCTTGTTCTTTCGTTTTTGTTCGGCGTCTGCGGAGCTTTTACGCAATACTATAACTATTATTACGCGGTTCCGGCGGGCTATGTTCCTATCGCTTTTGTTTCCGAAGACGATACGAATGATTATCCAACCCTCGCCGCCGAACGGAAAAGCGGAGTAATTCCAAAAGAGATACAACTTTTGAACGGAGAGCGCGTCTTTATTCAAGGATACATCTTTTCGACCAAAGAACAAACGGGACTGACGAAATTCGCTCTTGTCCGTACATTGAATCCAAGTACCTTTTCTTCCGCCACTCCCGACCCGACCGATATGGTTCTTGTTGAATTAAAAAACGGTCAAACAATCTCCTACCGTACCAAACCGATACGAATCGGCGGCGTCTTGCGAGTCCGAGCCAATTATAGTTTTGCGAATCTGCCGTACACGATTGAAGCGGATGTGGTGCGGTAAGAACGTTTGCCGTGTCTTCTTAAAGCAGAGATTTCCATAGCAGTTCTACCGGCTTTCTAAGTAAAATCAACAGGAACGTCGCCACTCCTTGTTTTTAAAAGGTAAAAGAAAAATATCCGCTTATTTCACATTGGCGTTCCTCTTTGAATCGCCCCCAGTTGCACCGGAGGGCGGTTATTCAAAGGAAACTCCTACGGAGTAAAAACTTATTGACCACATTCAAACAACTCGCCAAAATCCGAAATAAACAGAAAGCAATATCACTAGAACATTTCTCAATTTTTTTGTCTTATTTTTCTTCTTTTTTTACCTCTCGGAATAACTCTTGCGTCCTTCTGTGATTTATGTAGAATATAAAACTACGGAAGGTTGACTTGAAAAACCTGATTGATACCTTAAAGATTACGCCAAACAACGACAGGAACTTATTATGACAAATAAAATTGAAGACATTCGTAACATTGCTTTGTGCGGACATGGGAACTCCGGTAAAACAACGCTCGCCGACGCGATTTTGAACGACTTGGGATTGGTGAAACGTCCCGCCAGCGTTGACGACGGAACAAGCATTTGCGATTTTGACGACGAGGAAAAATCGCATAAATATACGATTGAAGCGAGTGTGATTCATTTTGATTACGCCGGTAAACGGTTCAATGTGATTGATACGCCCGGTTATCCTGATTTCATCGGTCAGACAATCGGCGCGCTCAACGGCGTGGACACGGCGGCGATTGTCATTAACGCTCAGTCGGGAATCGAAGTCAATACCCGCCGTGTTTTCAACGAAGCGAAAAAAGCGGGAATCGGACGAATCATTATCGTCAACAAACTCGATGGCGATAATATTGATTTCCCGAAATTGGTAGGCGCAATTCAAGACGTGTTTGGAACGGAATGCGTGCCGCTTAATGTGCCGATTGGACACGGCGCGGATTTCAAAGGAGTCGTCAGTACACTCAAAGAAGGCGCGGCGGACGGCGCGTTGATCGATCCCAACGACATTCGTGAAAATTTGATTGAAACCATTGTTACAGCCGACGAAGCGGTGATGGAACGTTACCTCGAAGGAACAATGCCGACCGATGAAGAACTTTCCCGCCTGTTGGTGCAAGCGGTTAAAGAAGGCGTTTTGGTTCCGATTCTCTGCGTTTCCGGCAAAGCCAAAATCGGGTTGCATGATTTACTTGACGAATTGTCCAAATGCGCGATTCCGCCGAGCGTCGTAACAAAGCTGGCGAAAAATGCGGACGGCGAAGAAGTCGAAGTTACGCCCGTTTCCGACGGACCAATTGTCGCGCAGGTTTTCAAAACTCGCATTGACCCGTTTGTGCAAAAATTGAGCGTCATTCGTGTTTACTCCGGCACGCTGAAAAATGGCATGACAGTCAACGCTTCGACTTCGCGGCGCGGATTCAAGATTGCGCAGCTTTTCGAGATTCAGGCGAATGAAACGCACGGAATCGAAGAAGCGGGACCGGGTTCGATTGTCGCTGCGGCGAAAGTCGAAGAACTTCATACTTGCTCGACGCTCGGCGATTTGGTTTTACCGCGTTTCAGTTATCCGACGCCGATGGTCGGTTTAGCGGCGTCGCCGAAAAGCCGCGGCGATGAAAGCAAGTTGTCCGGCGCGTTGGCGAAAGTGTGCGAGGAAGACCCGACGTTTTTGCAAGACCGTAACGAACAAACGAAACAGCTTGTCATTACCGGAATGAGCGAACTTCATTTGCAAATCATTCAGGAACGTCTCAAGCGTCGCGACAAGGTGGAAATCGAAACGAAAGAGCCGAAAATTCCGTATCGCGAAACGATTCAAATCAAAGCGGAAGGAAGCTATCGGCATAAAAAGCAGTCCGGCGGCGCGGGACAATTCGGCGAAGTACATATCCGCATGTATCCCTTTCCGGGCGGAACAGATCCAGAGACATTTACGTCGAATAAAGAAATGTTCCCGACATTAAAATCGTTCCAGCATTTCCCGGAAAACAATTTTCTTTGGGTGGACTCGGTGGTCGGCGGCACGATTCCCGGCAACTTTATGCCCGCCATTGAAAAAGGATTCAAAGAACGAATGGTGCGCGGCGTTGTTGCCGGTTATCAGGTGCAAGATATTAGATCGGAAGAGCACACGTCTGA
>JAIRYX010000364.1 GCA_031267635.1 Planctomycetaceae bacterium | reverse complement strand
AGCTGTGCGATTTTCGGAAAATGCTCACCGTTGGCATGAAGCTATAAGACTTCAAAGCGTTCCCGAATACGAGGATTCGGATGATGAAATCGCAAATGATGAAACGTTTGTTTTTCTTGGTCTGTATAAGCTCGACGAAGCATGATAACCTCTTTGGTAAAAATGGAATATCCTAAACACAACGTCAATATTATAACCAATCGACATGATGTGAAAAGTGACGGTTAATAGCCACGGATGGTATATTCAGCTGCCCAAGCCAAATAAATCCGCACGGCTACTAATAACTTGATAAATAAGGGCGGCAATGGTAAAGCCGTTCAAGTGCTGATAATTATACAGTTGCCGTGCGGATGTATTTAGCTTGAGCAACTGAATAGTTACATTTATGTTTCGTAAAAACAACAAGAAACATTTCTTCAACAAAATGTTACATAAGTTTCCATAATTTACCCTAGACGCAAAAAATCTATTTATTTGGTTAGCATTGGCTTATCTTTATTGTTTGTAATAACTTACACACAATAAAGATAAGCCGACATAGAAAATGAATATTTAACAAAACATCTTGTCAAATTTCAACATTTTTTGTTGTTTTTTTTATTTTTCTAATTATCATAAATACAAATAAGCATCATCTCTTGTACAATTCCAACATTAAGTAGAAACAATTTGTTGACTATTTTCCTTATGGTCTATTTTAAATTTTGTTCTTTGATGTTATGATAAGCATTTGAACTCAAAAAACGGCATTTTGTTTTCTTTCGGTAACAAAGCCCTTTCGAAAAAACTTTTCTGTAAGTAATTGTTTACACTTGTCCTCAAATTTCACTCCTCTTAATTTTCAGAAATCAGAACAATGACAAAAAAATACGATATGTTCCGGCTTTTTCTTGTTCCACTTGGCGGCGCGTTATTGATTGTTTCCGCTTGGGGATTTTCCGCTCACGCCCAACAGTATAACATTGGTAATGTTTCTAATAAAACTCCTAACGTAAATATTGGAGATGTTACCGGCGGAACAAACATTGACATTACGGGAAATCGCGGTTACGTGGATTGGCATAATTTCGGGATCACGAACACACAAACGGTAAATTTTAATTTTAATGGACAAAACGGCGCAATTCTCAACCGTGTCGCAAACGGCATCACGGAAATTAACGGACGGTTAAATTCCAACGGTACGGTTTATATTGTCAATTCCAATGGCTTGACTATCGGACCGTCCGGCGTTATCAACACGCAAGGCGGTTTTGTTGGTTCGACCGCTACGATGTCCGATGAACAACGCAACAAATGGCTGGATGGCTCCAACGATTTGGGCGTTATCAACGGCGGCGTTATCAATCATCAGGGAAAAATTATTGCAAATTCTGTTCAATTGGAATCCGCCGTGATTAACACCAACGGAATCATTCGCGCCGATGCTATCAACGCAGATCAGCAAGGACGAATTTATCTTCACGCAACTAACGGCGATATTAACATCAACTCGTCGGTCATTGCGACAACCGGCGATAGAAATATCGACATTCAAGCGGATACGGGCGATGTGAATTTCGGAATTGATGTGAATGCCGCCCCTTCCCGTAATTCCACGTTGGTCAACGCTTACGATACCGGCAACGTAACAGTCACAGGAAAAAGAGTGAACCTTATTTCCAATGTTCCTAACGCTTATATTTCCGTGGGAGCAAATAAAGGGACCACCACCGTAACAACCACCGCAGGCGATTTAACGTTGCGAGCGGTCAATGGCGGTTACGCTCAAATTGGTTATCATTTCCACGACACGGATTCCCGCATTTATAGTCAAACGGTTGCCGATTCCGAAAACGTGATTTTTTCCGGCTTCACTTTTGACGATACGTCGAACGACGCACGCGGAAATCATGAACGTTTGGCGAATCTTTATTTGCCTTCCGGTGATATTCATGTTAATATCAACGGCGGCGATCTTATTGTTCATGCGGTGTATCACGAAGAATCTCCCGATGTTGAAAACGCGCCGGCAGCGCATATCGGACACGCTTATCTGGCAAAAGATAAAGAGACAGGAAAAATTATCACGTTGTATCACTATATGCCGCCTGCCGATTCCAACAGCGTCGGTTACTATTATCCTTTAACAAATGCGGTTTCCGGTAACATTAACGTTCAAACGCCGGACGGTGATATTCGCATTTTAAGCGAGGGAACAAGCATTGCGAGAATCGGGCATAATGTTCGTAATTTCGTTTCCGCTTATCCCATAAGAGACGCGAATTTTATTTTGCCTAATGGGGATTTGGTGGTCAATAAAATTTACGGCAACATTTCCGTTCATTCGGGGCGCGACATAATCATTAGAGCGGACAACGGCGGAACAAGCGGTATTGGACATGTCGGCGAAGATTTCAATCAGGGCATGACAAACGGTTCCGCAGATATTTATTACGTAACAGCTTCGCGGAATATGATTCTTCAAGCAGACGGGACTCGCGATTATGGAGATAACAACACATGGAAATCTATCGCGCAAATCGGTAGTAATATTATGGGAAAAGCCGTATTTCCTGTGAACGTCGATACAGCCAATACAAATACTGTTTATATTGGCGGAGAAATCAGCGCGGATATTACCGCGTTGTCCGGCGCAAATATGATTTTGTCCGACTCAAACGGCGGAACGTCAGCCATCGGACACGCAAATAACAGCGAAATGCCACTTTATTATCTAACAAATTCCGAAACTTCCAAACATCATTACGGCGGACATGTTCTTGTCGGTTATAGTTTCAACCGATACAAAGATTTGAATGAACGTTCTCTTGCGGAAGCGTTAGGAACCGATCCGATTTTATATCAACAATATCAGGAAGATTTGAAATCGCGTTTCAATGGAAATGAAGAAGGTTACCTTGCGGTTGGCGGCAATTCCCGTATTGGTAAAGAATTTGTTTCTTATGAAGAAAAACCTTCCGCGAACGCCCAAAGAATGTTTGTCGGAATTTTTGGATTCCGTAAAATGAAAAATGAAACCGACGACGCGATTCGTTTTGCGGATGGAGCGATCATTGGAAACGGTATTATTGATTCCAGTTTACCGCCGGGACAATCTGTTCAAGAATCGGGAACTTTTTTCCGCTATAACATTGATAATTATCCGGGAAATGGTACGGTAACGCCTTACACGGGCGACGATAGCCGTGTGGAATATTATGGTTATGCGTATGCTCAATATCTGGCGAATCGCCACGAACCTGAAGGTGTGTTCGGATATCTCGTGCCAGGCGAAAACGGAAAATACGGAGAAAATACAGTCAGGATTTTTTATGCATCAACAAAATCGGCGAATCGTCCTGTACCTCCTGAACGTCCTGTACCTCCTGAACGTCCCGTGCATCCTGAACGTCCTGAAAAACCACATTATCCTTGGTTTCCGGCGTGGTATGAACCCGTTGTTTGCGGCAAGCCGGTAACCTGTTGTCAACCGGTCAATCGTTGCCGTGTTTATCGCGCTAATCCTTGCCAAGTCGAGACAACGTGTCGCGAATATATTCCCAAAGCGTGCGAACCGGCAGTACAAGTCCCATGTGCGAACTGAGAGAAATTCCCCACTTGAAACTTCGTGTTTTAAGACCGTGTTTCTCGTTACCATACCGTAAGATCAATTCAAAAACAAGTCTGGAAAAACAAACAAAAATTTTCCTGCTTATTCACATGTTGGAGAGGGCTTGATTTATAAAATACTGTAACTATTCAGTTGTCCAACCTAATAAATCCGCACTGGCAACTTGATAAATAAGGGTTGCAATGGTAAAGCCGTTCGTGTAACGATGCAATTGCCAAGCGCGGATTTATTTGGTTTGGGCAACTGAATAGTTACGCGGCGTCTGTTATTTGTTTCAAATCAACGGCGGCGGCGACCAGAACAAACTGTAGAAACCGTCGAGCATAATTCCGAGCATCAAATCGGCAAAAAGAATTGCGACAAACGATAGCACAAACGACGCGGTTGCCGCTTTGCCAACTCCTTCCGCACCAGGATCGCAATTAAATCCCTGATGACAACTGATAATAGCGATAATTCCGCCGAAAAACATACTTTTAATCATGCCGGCAATGAGGTCAAACCGTCCGACAAATTCGCTCGAATAATACCAATACGAATGCGATTCCACGCCTAGAATTGAGATACTGTACAACGCGCCGCCGAATACGCCGAGCAAATCCGCCATCGCTGTCAGTCCTGGAATCAGAAACAAACATGCTAAAACGCGCGGCACAACAAGATAATAAACCGGATTCGTTCCCATACTTGCCAATGCGTCGATTTGCTCGGTAACACGCATCGTACCGAGTTCGGCAGCAATTGAGCTACCGATTCGTCCGGCAAGCATTGTCGCGGCAAGCACGGGTCCCAACTCGCGGACAAGCGACATGTTAATCACCGCGCCAAGCCGCGATTCGAGCGAAACCATCCGAAATTGCGGATACGATTGCACTGCCAAAACCATCCCAATAAAACAACCGGTCAGCATCACCACCGGTAAACTCAAAACGCCGATGTTGTAACTTGCACGAATCAACGTTTCCGTGCGGCAACCTTTTGTGAAAAACCAGTAAGCCGTTGACGACGCAAACATTGTCAAATCGCCGAGATGTACAATGGCAGCAACGACGATATGTTTCAACCAATCCCAAAATCCGGGAGCGCGCTTGATAATTTCGCTATTTGATTCGCTGTCTGATTGTTGTGAGGAAAGCGTTGGAGACACGGTTTAAAATAAAAGTTTTCCTGTTTACAATTCGTGATGAGAAGAATCCTTTGCCCAATTTTTTATTTTATTTAACTTTCTTCCCGTAAATATTTTTCAATAAAACAGGATTTGTAGGTGACGCTTCCTTGCGTCATTTGCGGGGGATTCACGACGCTTCGGTCAACATCAAGCCGTTGCCAGATGGAACAGCCGTTTTCTATATCGAATTGAATGACTCCGTTTTTGATTTTTGCCAATATCCGCATTTGTGACTCGCGGTCGTCCGTGAGCGGCGTTAAAACAATCGTTTTGAAATCAAAAGTAGCGACTTGGTTTTTCACACGTGTTAGCGTGTAACGTTCCCGAATCGCAATTTTTTTGACCGTACCGTCTTTTTGCGGAAGCATAATTTCTTTCGGATAATCCCACGATTCGCCGACCGCAATTGGATTTTCCGGCATTGGAATCGTGATCCGATTTTCTTCGGCGGAATCGGCATATTTGAATTTCCGCACTTTTTTAAGCATTTCACCGCGTCCATTGATTGTAAAAACCGCAAGCGGTTTACCGAGAGCTTCCGCCACATCGTGAAATTCCGGCAAAGGTTTTTCGTCGGCTTTGCTGTTGTACGTTTTTTCTTCGGCTTCAAGAGACGCTTTATTTTTCAGGTTGGCGTCGCTGATACTGTATTCGAGAGTTGCCGTTCCGTCCGCATCGACTTCGAGAACTTTCCAAACTTTGGTCGAACCGCTATAGGTTTCGGTAAATTCCCGCTCGCCGGACTTCGTTGTCAACATATTAATTTGTGACGTAACATGCCATTTCAGCATGTCGCCGACATGAAATTTATAACGAAGCAGATATTTTTCTCCCGCATTTTCTTCGGCAAATCCGGCAACCGTAAAAAATACGGCAACCACAATCGCCAAACCGGTATCATACAAAAATTTTTGAGCGTTTTGAACCATGCTTTTCCTCCGTGATATGCGTTTTTATCCAGCAACACGAATCGTAGCGAAAAAAAACATGCAAGACAAGGGCAATCTTTGAATTTTCGTAAGATTCCCAAAAAATCTCGCGGGCAAAGAATACGAGGGACAAAAGGGACTTTTGGGAACTCGTTTTTCTGATTTTGGTTTTTCAGGAACTTCACCTGTCCCGAAAGCCACTAAAGCCCCAATTGTCTCTTTGGCACAAAAAAGCCCGACACAGCGTTAACCGCGTCGGGCTTGAGTTTCAAGTTCTTGAATGAAATTTCAAAATTTACTTGCAATCTATCAGAACACAACCACGCCGGAGAGACCGAAGGAAAGCTGATGACCTTTGAGACCATCATTGAACGGCGTGCTATCTTTCGCATTGTCATAACGGATTTCCGGTTTCAATGTGAAATAGTTTGTCGGTTTCCAGTTCAATCCCAAAGTAAGGGAGTTAATGCTATCCGTGTCTATAACATTGGCATAACGTGAACTGTTGTAAAAATGTAGCCATTCATAACGCGCACCGATATTCCAATGATTGTTCAGTTTATAGAACAATTCTTGGTTGATACCATAATAACCGGAGTGGTTGCCATCTTTGTCATTTTCCAACGTCCATTCAAACACGTAGTTCCAACGATCCGTTAATTGCAGATTGGCAACAACGGATTGAATGAAATATTGGGTGGTCGGGTCGTTGCTGTTTTTGTGAGCGTTCGATCCTAATATCACGCCGTATCCCAAACCAAGCCGTGGAGCGATTTGCCAGTTAAATCCGCCAACATAAGCGTTGTTTCTGCTGTCGTTGAAGAAACTGGTGTTGCCCCACGCATTGTAAACCGAAAAGTTATCGCTCACTTGATACGATAACACCGCTCCGTTAAGCGTTGTCGGCGGGTGCGCGAAAACGTTGGACATCGAATAGAAGAACCGGTCGGGAGACTGGATCGATTCGTATCCGAGCGGACTGAGGAACTTACCGACTTTCAAACTCAATTTGTCAAGACCGATTTCGGCATACAATTGAGCCACTGCGAGCGAATAATCTGAACCTCCCCAGTGATCGCCATTGGAGTTCAGTTCAAGACCGCTCATTTCGAGGAAACGGGCGTCGGTTCCATAAGCAAGGTCAATACGACCGCCAATGTCAAAACCTTGACCGCTCAATTGTTTTTCCAGATAAGCCCATGCTTGATTTAACTGGAAATAGGAGTTGTGGTCAACATTGTACAGAATTTGACCGTTGCCGGAAGCAGGATCAAATCCACCGCCGTTTGGTAAATATCTGTTGTCTTGACCGTAAGCGTTGACATAACCTCCGGTTTCGATCCAACCACCGTAATTCCAGAGCGATTTTGTATTACTGGAACACGCTGCGGCGGCATAAGCGTCGCACGTGGGGGTTGGCGAACATGTGGGATCGCAAGCCGAAACAATCGGATCGCAAGCGGAGACAGCCGCAGAACAAGGATCCGTCAAGTACCCGTGTTGCGGCTGGAATAATCCGGCAAACGCCGGAGCGGGCAACATCAATGCTGCCAATGCTGTGAGAGCATTTTTCCAAAAAATGTTTTTCATGTTCTTCTTCCTTAACTAAACATGAGGGGCTGAAATAATTTATCGACAATATTTTTGCCGACAAAATGACAAAAGGTAAATCCACACAGTACGACAGATTTTCCCTTGAAGCAATCTTACCGATATTCCAATCGAGACAAATCCATTTTGAAAAACAAATTTGTCGGAACATTTTTCAATACAACGCATTTCTCAATTGTTATGAATTCCTTGAAAACGTTCTCTTCGTGGTATCATCGAACAGGTTTCCGTAAGAAGTGTATTGAAATTTTTTCTGTTGTCATAATGGGTGCAACTACAACATTTATACAAATCGCTAGAATTTATCAAAAGTTGTGCAAAAAAGACGTCTTGGTCGCTACTAAACTACAAATTATTTCGTTTGTTCTTGTTACAATTGTTTCAATTAAGTAAAATGATTTATTGAAAGTGTTATAACAATGCCAATTTCAGGAAAAATTCACGTTGCTCTTTGTATTACCGAACTTCAAGTCGGTGGCGCGGAACGTATGCTTGTGGAACTTGCGACTCGTCTTGACCGATCACGATTTGTTCCGTTTGTTTGCAGCATGAAACCGCGACCGCCGAAAAACGTGCCGAACCTTTTGCAACCGCTTGACGACGCGAGCATTCCTGTCGAATTTCTCAATTTTACTTCGCCGCTTTCGTTATTTTGCGGATTAAGACGATTAAGGAGAATTTTTCGGCAATATAAACCACATATTTGTCAATCATTTCTTTTTCACGCCAATGTCTTGACGCGGTTTGCCGCATGGACTCCGTTAAAATCTTTGGCAAAATCGCAAATAGAACAACCGGTACCGCATATTTTGTCCGGGATTCGTGTTGCGGAAAAGGAAAAAACTTGGCATTTGTTGCTGGATCGATGGACGCAGCGGCTTGTCGAAAAATATGTTTGCGTCAGTCGCGGCGTTGCCGATTTTACAGAAAGCAACGCCGGAATTGCCCGCGATAAAATTATTATTATTCCCAACGGTGTTGATGTTGAAAAATATCAAACGCGGGAAAAAGCGAATTTGGCTTCTTGCTGTTGTTCGGAGCAAAGCAAAAAAATTCTTGTTATTGGACGGCTGCATCCGCAAAAAGGAATCGATTGGCTACTGCAAACAACCGATCTCTGGTTTGCGACACGAAACGACTGGGAATTATTATTAGTTGGCGACGGACCGGAGCGAGCAACATTGGAACGTATGGCTCGTGAAAAACCGTATCATCGCCGCATTCACTTTTTAGGTCATCGACAAGACATTCCGCAACTTCTTACCGCGTCCGATTTGCTTCTTTTGCCGTCGCGTTGGGAAGGAATGCCGAATGTTGTCATGCAAGCGATGGCGTCCGGTTTGCCGGTTGTGGCGACGGAAGTGGAAGGAGTTGACGAATTGATACCGCAAAAATCGCTGCAAACTTGCCCGTTTGGAAATACCGCCGCGTTTGCGGAAAAAATCGTACAAATCCTGGATCGCTCTGACCTCGCCGCAAAACTTGGCGCTCAAAACCAAGAATATATCCGCCGTCATTTCGCGATTCAAAAGATGGTTGAAATGTATGAAATGCTTTGGGAAAAGATGACGCACGAATAGCGGAAATTTTCCGTGTTGCGTTTTCTTGGATTTTATTTCATCCTTCCGCTTGACTTGGAGGCAACTCCAGACGGTAGAATATGACACGTGTAAAAATTTGTATTTGAGTTTGGCTTGAGATTCGTTGTATTGAGTATTAAGTTCAGGATATTTTTATGGGAGGAAATTTTATGACGATTGGTGAAGTTGCCAGGAAATACGGGCTTTCCGTGGACACGTTGCGTTACTATGAGCGTATCGGGTTGATCCCAAACGTCCACCGTTCCGAAAGCAGGATTAGGAATTATTCCGACGAAGATTGCAATTGGGTTGAATTTATTAAATGTATGCGGAACGCCGGTGTTCAGATTGAGGCATTGACGGAGTATGTTGCTTTGTTCCAGCAAGGCGAATCCACCCACTTTGAAAGGAAACAAATCCTCATCACACAACGCGACCAACTTGCCCAAAGAATCGCCGAAATGAAAGCAACCCTCAAACGTCTCAATTTCAAAATCGACAATTACGACCAACACATCGTACCGGCACAGAAAAAATTAAAGAAAACCAACAAGAAAGGGGTTTTATTATGAATAGCTCATGTTACGCATAGCAGTGAACATTCAGGACACACCCGCGTCCGGATTTTTCTCTCGGACGCCGGCTCGCGGGCGGGGCTCCGACGTCCCATCGGAGACGGCAATTCTTGGTTTTTGAGGTTCATTTTCTCGAAATTCTTTATTGATAAGGGTTTAGGGAACGTCCCGAAGTCAGTTGGGGAACTCCCAACGTCGGTTATTGGCTTCAATAA
>JAIRYX010000301.1 GCA_031267635.1 Planctomycetaceae bacterium | reverse complement strand
ACCGCCTTCAAAAAAAATACCAATAAGAAAAAACGTAAAAAGAAAGAACCACGTCTCAACAAAAAAATTGCTAAACCAAGGAAAAGAAAGCAGTTAGGATTAACTTGAAACTGCTGCCTTCTACGGTAAGAAATTGCCACTTACTCGCTGCTGATATTATACAGACGAAATGTAACTCTTCAGTCAATTGTAAGCATTTTTAATACCAAACGAACAATGTTGTTTGTGTTGCAAACCTCATTTCTACCTAATTTTCTTAACAAAACGACCTCAGTAGCCAATGAATCCCCCCCCATATGACAACCTCATTACCTTATTTAAAAAAGAGGAATAATGAGGTTGGTTTCTAGGAAAACTTTTTGCTACTGTGGTTGTTTTGTTAAGAAAATTAGGTAGAAATGAGGTTGAAAAATACGAAATCCTTCGACTTACTTATAAGCGACTGAATAGTAGGTTACGACGAAATAAAAGTGCAATTTCTCATCGTGAGAAGTATAACTATTCAGTTGCCCACCCAATAAATCCGCACGGCAAGTGTCTAATTTCCTGAAAGACTTTTCAGCAGCCCTTATTTATCAAGTTTCCCTTAGTAGCCAACAAAGCCCTCCAAACACACCCTTATGTTTTAGGTAATGGATTGCTATCAAAAAAAATAAATTCACTTGAAACGTGCTACTCTTTTACTTCTAAAAATAAAGGAGAATCGCTTCTCAAAGCCGAAATGATTGAATTAGATTGCTGCGGAACAAAATGAATATTTGAATCATAAATCACGGGAGTAAACAGAATGACTTTTGGCTTGTCCAATTCGGCATATTTCAAAAATGATAAAGATGAAATGTTGACCGGGAAAAGGTAAGGAATTGTTAAAGATGACTTTTGAACGTCAACGGGAATCCATGCGTTTGGATAAAACGAGGAAAACGCAGAATTTGTTCGGTAACTTTGGAGTTGACTTACTGAATTACTGTCGAAATTTATGTTGGTCAGAAGTCGGATATCGCTTTGTGAAAGACCGTAGGAAGAGTATTGAGAAGAACTATTATTGGGAACGTTTTCCGCAAATTGTTGTACTTTTTTTTGAATAATCACATTTTTTGCATTATTTAATCCTCTTTGAACAAGCGGAAAAATCAAAATCGCTGCCGCCACACCGACGAACAACGACACAGCGGTGTCTTTCATTGTCCATAAACGCTTGTTTTTGGGGGTAGTTTTGGTTTTTTCACCATAGTATTTTACGTGTTTGTTGACAATTATACTAGACGTTTCAGACACAATCAAAGAAATTTTACTTTTTGACGTATCAAAAGTTTGATCTGTCCGAAAAATCATTTTGTGGTTTCTAGCGGTTTCCAAAGATGTGTGTTCTTTGTGAATAGCTGTCGTCGCTACTTGACTTAACGAAAGAGAAAGTTCAGAATCAATATCCGTATTTTCTTTATCGACGTCTTGTATAACCATCTCTTTCGACGGCGTAAAATTGATCGTTGCTCTTCGTGAATGCGGTGTGGCAGGTTTTACCGTAAAAACATGGGAAAAAACGTCTTCTGATTTTTGATGCCTGTCTGTTTTCGACCACAATTTTTGACAAGTGCGTTGTGCCAAACCAACCGGCGGTTCATAAGAATCGACAATTTCATTCAAAGGAGCAATTGTTTGACAAAGGTTTGCCAAATCATCCTGCAACGATTGACTGTACTTTAATTGGTCGTCAATTTCTGCCTGTTCATTTGGCTCTAACGCTCCTGTTAAATACCCTAATAGAATTTCACGCCGTTTATCATTCATACACAAAAAGACCTCATGGAGTTGGGGCTTGAAAACAAATTGATTTTATAACAGAGATGCTCAAAATTTATCTTTAGTCTGACAGCGAATTGAGTTTGTCTTGGTTGTTCTTTGGGGATAAAAACATAAACTTCATAAAATTTTACACTCGTGTTTCCCATAATATCGTTTTCGCTATAAAGTATTTTTTAATGATTTAGTAATACACAACAATCAAATCGTTTTTATTCTTTAATGGGATAAATATTTAATGGCGATACTTTTAGAGGTTTTGCTGTTGTATGCGGTGGTGGATCGGAAGCGGTTGTTGGTTTATGAGTTGCGTTTGTTGGCAGATTCGGAATATTCAATTTGAGCAAATTGGCGGATTGTTCTGAATTTGGTTGCGATGGTTGAACCGCATTGGGCAATGGCACAGACGGTAATTCAACTGAAGTTACTGCGCTGGGATTCGTGGTGTGGTATTGCGAAGGAGAAACGATAGCGGGTAACTGAGTAGAATCAGACGTTTGCACAGGACGCAAAGCGAATTCTGATGCTGGTAAATTGGGACGTGATAGATTCTCTGTCGTTTTTGCTGTTGATGTCAAACTTTTCGGTAAAGCCGGTGGAACATCGGCAACACTTGACAAAACAGAAGTTGTGGGTAGATATGAGTTTATATATGTAGCCGGAACAACCTGTGTCGAGGGAGATAACACAGAATTGTCGCTCGGCGAAATGATTCTTGAGGTAGTTGTCGGTGACAGAACAGGATATGATGTTGTTGGCAAAATTGTTGTCGATGTCGTATATGTCGGCAAACTGGATGCTGGTAAATTCTCTTGTGGAACAAGATTTGAAATAATATTGTCCACTGTGCCAATAATTGGTCTGTTTGATTTTTCCGCCTCGAAAATTGGTTTATAACGAATAACTTGCTTACGATGCAACCAAGGAAGAACCGATTCCGTTTGCCGTTCTTGATAAGAAGTCGCATAACCACCTGTTAAAGGATCGTAAACAGTTATTGGATCATAGCTTCTATCTTTTATAGTAGAATACGACCACTTATATTCCACAGTCGGCTGCATAGTCGAAACAGATGTTGGCGTACCATTTCCAAGAGTCTGTTGATTTGCCGTAATATAACCTGTTGCCGCAACACCATTTGTAGAAATAATACCGCCCGGCGGAAGCGTAACACCATTTGGCGTCGGCTGGACGACGACAGGTTGCGGGTACGAACCTGCACCCGAAACGGTTGCGGGTGTCGTAACTATCGGCGGCACATAAGGTTGCGATACTGTTGTCCGAGAGCCGCGTCCTCCTCGCAACCACTCGGTCAAATCTGATGCATTTGCAAAGCGATAAAAACAAATCGTCAATGTCAATAAAAGAATAAAGATTTTTGACGCCACAAAATAACACCAATTCAAAATTTGATTTTTCATAAAATTTCTCCACAAACGAATTGACGCTCAATCAATAAAATATTTTGCATTTTCCTAACTCTTTACGAAATCAATTTTCTTTTAGAACAAAAAAAATGGGAAAAAGTCAAAATTTTTTATTAACTCATGTTACGTATGAGCGATTAACATTCAGGAAACGTAACTATTTAGTCGCTCCAACCAAATAAATCCGTACCGGACAACGGAATAGTTATCATCAATTTTACCGGAACATATTATTATTGCCGCCCTTATTTATCAACTTTGTCCTTTTCCCCTTAGCAGCCCGAATCGCGCCAACATGCGTCCTTATTCCCTTATGTTTCGTTCCATTTGGTTTGATAACAATCCATGATCTAAAACATAAGGGCTTTCGGATAACTATTCAGACGCCCAGCGCGGATTTATTGGGTTGGAGCGGCTGAATAGTTACGATAGCTCATGCGTAACACGAGTTACTTATTTGAATAGATTAGCATCTTGACTGAATTAGCAACAATTAAAGTTAATTCAAAATATCATTTTTTGGTTGAAATATTTAAAGTTTTTTTGATATTTTATAAAGAAAGTAAAATATCGTCGTTACAATCGCTATAATCGGGTATTCCTATTGATTTGCTGTCGTATAAGAGGATTTATTCGCATTTATTCAAATTGGCATTTTAACCCCACAAAATTTGTGTATAATTGAAGGCATGTTTACGTAAATTAACGAGATGATTATCATTATTAATACGATTTTTGTATTTTAAAAATCAAGTCATTCATAATCGGACCAAAAGATGGTAACAACAACTTTTTTTGATGCATCTGTAACAAAAACTTGGAACGGTTCGCGTTCGCCGCATTGTTCAGAAAAGCTTTTTGCCTATTACACCCATATTATTCAAAAACAACATTTAGATCGTGTTGAAAAACTATCTTTTACAAAAATGTTAGGTCAAGGTGGTCAAGGCGTTGTTTATTTGACGCATCGTCATGGAACAGATGGATTTTCGTTACCTATTGCTGTTAAAATATTTTCGCCGGAACGTTATCATGGAGAAAATGCGTACAACAGCGGAATGAATTTACTTGCGCAAGTTGCGTCGCATGTTTCTAAAATTCAGCACGATAATTTATTAGATGTGCTCAACTGGTTTGAGTCGGACGGAATTCGTTTGATGGAAATGGAATATGTTGACGGATTCGACATTAACGAACTTCTTCGTAACGAAATGTTGGAGCATCTCCGCATTCGTGTTAATGATAAAATGTGGAATCATTTGCGTGAAGTGATTGTGACAAATGGGCATGTTCATCCGCGACTCAAACCGGGCGTTGCTATTGCGATTGCTCAGGAGTGTTTGTCCGCTCTGAGTGCGCTTCATCGTGAAGGAGTTGTGCATGGCGACATCAAACCGTCAAATATTATGCTCAAACGCACAGGAAACGCAAAAATTATTGATATTGGCTCCGCGTTTGAATTAACCAATCCGCCGGAAAAAGCAACTTGTACGCCGCTTTATGCAGCACCGGAAGTTCTTGCCGGGGAACGACCTACACCTCTTTCTGACTTGGCAAGTCTTGGGTATCTTGTGATTGAAATGTTGTCGGGAGTCGCTCCTTTCGATGGACGCACGAATCATAAAGATTTGTTGGAAGCGAAACATTTTTTGGCGCAAAAATTATCGACAATTTTGCCAGTGGAGGTTGTTTCTAACGAATTGCTTATGAATTTTTGTCGGAAGCTCATTGCTCCTGATCCGTCAAAGCGATTCCAAAATGCAGAAGCTGCAAACTATTTGCAAGATGGGGCGGTTGGGTTTCAACGGCAATTGATTCGAGGAAATTTGGCAAGTGAATATGACAATGATATTCGAGTTTGGTTAAGTTTGCTTGATGATTATGAGCCGCAAAAAAATCGTTGATGTTTTGTCGATAAGATAGAAAGTTTTAATCAAAAACGAAGTGCAATATATTAACTCATGTTACGCATGAGGTCTGTGTAAGTATTTTTCATTGTAATTGTCCGTCCGTATCTTTTTAGAAAAAGATGTGTATTTTTTTAGAAGATAACTGTTCAGTTGCCCGAACGGCTTTATTATTGCAGTCCTTATTTATCCAGTTTCCCTTAATAGCCAACAAAGCACTCAAAACGCGCCTTTATGCCCTTAATTTTTGATATAATGCATTTTTAAAAAAAAAAAATGAACGAAAAATAAGAGATAAGGAAGCATAGTTGGGAGCAATGCGGGCTACTGAGGGAATTTCAGAAAAATAAGGGCGGCAATAATAATATTTTCCGATAAAATGACGGCAACTGAATAGTTACAAAAAATCAACGAACAGTGACTTAATTTAAAAAACTTATTTGCGTAACATGAGATATTAATTGATTATGAAATCAACGTGTTTATACTCCTCGCATTTGACAATCAGTTTTTGAAGACAGTGTTCTGTTTTAAGATAGAGTTCATCATGTCCCCCCAAAAGTCTCTTTTATGCTTAACGTCCCTTTTTAATGAAAACCGAATTTGAAAGTATAACAACATATATGCGAAAAAACGAGAAAACGCCAGAACAATGGGATCGGGAAGCTGCTGAAAAAACGATTACTCAATTGAAAGAACAGTTGTTGCAAGCACAGCGTTTGACAGCAATTGGCGAATTAGCCGGCACGACAACGCACGAATTTAATAATATTTTGATGACAATCATCAATTACGCGAAACTTGGTTTACGTCATTCCGATAATGAAACACGGACGAAATCGCTGGATAAAATTCTGACGGCTGCCAATCGCGCGGCAAAAGTGACTTCGACGATTCTCGGCATGGCGAGAAACCGTAAAAAAGGACTCGAACCGACGCAACTGAAACCAATTATTGAAGATGCGTTGATACTTTTGGAACGCGAGATGAATAAATATCATATTCACGTTGAAACAGAATTTAACGATGTGCCTGAAATATTAGCGGATGGAAACCAGATTCAGCAGATTCTATTTAATCTCTTGATTAACGCACGCCAAGCGATGCCCAATGGCGGTCGCCTCATTATTAAGTTGAGTCATGATTCGTTAAATAAGACAGTCAATCTCATGATTCGTGATTTTGGTACAGGCATAGAACAAGAGAAATTGCCGATGATATTTGAACCGTTTTACACAACAAAATCCGGTCCCGATGAAAGCGGCAAAGGCGGAACCGGCTTAGGATTATCAGCGTGCCGACAAATCATTGAGGCACATTCCGGCAAAATCCGCGTTGAAAGCGCAGTCGGAAAAGGAACCGCTTTTACAATGAAATTTCCCGCGTCTACTCCTCGCACTTGAAAATTCTTTGTAACTATTCAGTCGTCCGGTACGGATTTATGTGTAGTTTGATCGACTGAATCGTTACGATTGTTCTATCAAAGTAAACAAAATAAATAGATTGTACTATTCGAATATAAGCTATTTTTAGTTTTTTATGGTTTTAGCACCGCAATCGTGTGAAAAATTACCGATAAAAATAGTATCTCGGCGGGGGGGTTCTGGAACATTTTTGCAGAAAAATTACATAAATTAAGGTATTGAATGTTTTCCGTTCAGAAATTTTACCTAGTTGATTCACTTGTTAATTAAAGGAAAAGAATCATGCGAAAAAATATTGTGATTTCGATTTTAGCCGTAACATTTTTTGCCGTTACAACCGGTTTGAGCATTGCCCAAAACGCATGTTTGCCGCCTAATTCAAGCTGTTCCGCTTGCGATACTGTTTATGCTCCTATATTACCCGCTTGCAGTGGTTTTACTGGTGTCGGAGCGAATGTCTTAAACGATAAACTTGGCAAACCGTTTCACTATGGTTTAGCAAGCGCGGGGGATTGCGGATGTGGCATACAGACATGCGGACATGGTTGTTTGGGAGATTTATTTGGATTCAGGCGAAACGTTCAATGTGCCAGAGGCGACCATTACAATTATACACCGGGCTACGGCGCGAATGGTCAAGGGCTTTATCCGGGAGTAGGGTTCGGTTTTCAAGGCAGATCGGCGTATCCTTCATATCAGGGTTACACTTATCGTTCTCCGCGAGATTTCCTCAATCCGAATCCACCAACAATTGGATATTGATTTGGCGTTTGAGGGCGTTGTTGGCTACTAAGGGAAATTTGATATACTTCTTGCACTTGAAATTTCGGTTTTCACTGACATCGTTATACCGTAAAATCCGGTTTGGTTTCCATTCATAAAATCGAAAATTCAAGTGTGAGAAGTATAAATAAGGACTGCAACGGTAAAGCCGTTCGGGTAATTGCAATGGTAAAGTCTTTCGGATAGCGATGCAGTTGCCCAGTATGGATTTATTTGGCTTGGGAAACTGACGCCATAGTTTTCTATTGTGTTTTCAAATATTGTCTCCCAAAAATGAAATAATCAGAAACACAACACACCTACTTCGTGATATTGGCGTACTCTCTTTTGGTACGGGAACTGGATAAAACAAGTCTGAGTGAATGGGCGTCTGTGAAACTGACAACGATTGGCGAAAGTTGCTGCGCTATGCTGAAAGAATCGTTGCGTAACATGATCAATTGGGTTATTGAACAATTGGACTTTATCGGAAAAACCGCGAAACGCATGCAAGCATTGCTCGCCCACCTCGGCTTGGTAGAATAAACAAGAACTTTTTAGACCAAATTAACATGCGTTTGGACGCTTATTTTAAGAGGTTTGAGGGAATTTGCAAAATTTTAGTTATACACAAATACCGACCTTGTTTGTAGAGCAATTTTTGGGAAAGTGCAGATAGGGATAGAGACCACCGTATGTCACTTTCCGCTGGGAACAAGCAAATGGAATAAAATAAAACACAAGTTGTTTTTCATTCATCAGTAAAAATTGGCAAGCCGAACCATTGAAAGATAGGGCGACGATTGCTCGCCTAATTAGCAATACGAAAACAACAAAAGGATTCGATGTGTGTTGTGTGGTCGATGAAAAAAAATAGGAAAAGAAAATACATGTCACTGATGAAGAATGAAACAAGCATCACATAAAACAACATAATTTCCACAGAAAATGGAACTACACCATTAAACCAAAAATTCTAATAGACCTTTTCTCTAACTTCATATCAGGTTGTTTAGGCAAAACAGGTGAATAACAAATAACTGTTTTTTGAATAGTGTTCGGTCTATTGATAGGGTTAGAGAAAAGGTCTAATGTAATGGATCACTTATTTTAGGGCAGTGCTTAACGTATTTTATAAATCAATCCCTCAAATGCGAAATAAACGATAAAAGCCATCTAAATAACAACACGAAAAAACACGAAATATATTTTAAAATTTTTTCGTGAAATTTCGTGAATGGCGACTAAAAACTTCGTGGATTCGTGGTGGAATATCACACTTCAAGCTGTTCATTCAGCGTAGCGACAAGCGTTTTTTCCTGCTGTACGCCAGTAAAACTTTTGGTAACCTGACCGTTTTTGAACACGATAAGCGTTGGAATGCTCGATATTCCAAATTGCTGCGCGATTTGCTGAAAATTATCCACATCGATTTTTAAGAATGTGACCTTCCCGTCAAATTGCTCCGCAACCGCATTGAGAATGGGAAGCTGCCCTCGACACGGCGCACACCATGTCGCAAAAAAATCGACCAATACAACGCCGTTTTGCGTAATCGCCGCAAAATTGTCCGTCGAATCCAATTCGTTAATCTTTCCGCTCATTTTATTTTCTCCCAAAATGGAAAATGGTTTTCTTAATCAATCACAAACAACACGATTCTTTTATTATCTCTATTATCCGCTTGTTGGCAAGATGAGGCAAAATACGTGCATTTTCTTTCCGTTTTTGGTAAAATATTGATCACTCTTTTTTTATTGCCACGAAGAACAGCGTAGTTCCATAAAATATCTTTCAAGATATTTTTACAAATTATTTTGAAAAATAAAGATTTCTATTTTTGACAATATCTTTGTAAAACGATCTTTTTAAATGATATTTTGTAGCAGTTTCCAAATTGAAACATTCGTGCAGTAAAAATAATAGGGTACAATATTACTGTTTATTTCACATTTGGGTGAGGGATTGAGTTATACAATCACTGTAACTATTCCGTTGCCCAAGCCACATCAATCCGCACGGCAACTGGGTAACTACAGTCAATTTTGCCGAAAATATTACGATTGCCGCCCTTATGTATAAAATTCCCTTAGTAGCCAACAAAACCCCCGAATATGCGTCCTTATTCCTTTATTTTTCATTCATCTGTTTTGATAACAATCCACCTTCTAACACATAAGGGCGCGTTTTGAGGGCTTTGTTGGCTACTAAGGGAAACTTGATAAATAAGGGCTGCAATAATAAAGCCGTTTGGCCAACTGAATAGTTACCTTCTAAAAAAAATACACGGATCATTTTTTTTAAAATACCATCTTTTTCTAAAAAGAGACCGGGGCATTTTACAAAAAGATGCGGACAATTACAATGGAAAGTACTTACACAGACCTCATGCGTAACATGAGTTACCCAGTGTGGATTTATTGGCTTGGAAAACTGACGCTATCGTGTTCTATTACGTTTTCAAATATTGCCCCCCCAAAAAACGAAATAATCAGCAATATTAGAGTTTGCATTCAATGCTTGAAAGATAGTTTTCAGAGTTTCACTTGAGGTATTTATGAAACCGCTTTTTCATGTTGTGCTTTTTCAACCGGAAATTCCCGACAATACCGGCGCGATTGGACGCACCTGCGTTGGAGTTGGAGCAAAATTATGGTTGGTGCGTCCTTTGGGTTTCCAAATTGACAGCCGACGTATCAAACGCGCAGGACTTGATTATTGGGAGTACCTTGATGTAGAAGTCGTCAATTGTTGGGTCGATTTGACGCAACGCCTCGCAAAAAAACGCTTTTGGTTTATGTCCAAAAAAGTGGAAACGGTTTATACCGATGTTCAATTCGCTTCCGACGACGTTTTTGTCTTCGGGTGCGAAACCAAAGGTTTACCAAACCAGATGATGCAGGAAAATAGTACTAAGTCGCTTAAAATCCCTATCTCCCCCAATGCGAGATGCTTAAATCTTTCCGTTTCTGTTGGAATTATGGTTTTTGAAGCCAAACGACAAATCGCATTACAGCAAAAATAAGAAAATGCACTTGTTTTTTTATCCTTGTTTTGTTAGGATAGTGATGAAAATTTTTGCGACCATATAATCATACGTTTTGAAATTTTTAGCGTTTAACTTTCCCGTGTTTGTCGAACAACGTGAAAATTCGGTGATTCTCGAAACGGAACGGCTGACGATGCTGTTTCGCGGCGTTTCGGTTTTGCGCGAAATTAATCTACAGTTGCGGCGTGGTGAAACGTTGGCGGTGATCGGTGAAAGCGGTTGCGGAAAAACCGTATTGCTCAAAACGCTAATCGGTTTGCTTTCACCGACATATGGTCGCGTTTTATTCGACGGAATGCCGCTTGCGGAAATGTCGGACGGGGAACTGGCTACACAACGTACGCGGTATGGATTCGTTTTTCAACAGGCGGCGTTGTTCGATAGTATGACAATTGCGGAAAATGTTGCGTTTCCACTACGACAACATACGAATCGTTCTACGCCGGAAATTATGGACACAGTGATTCGGTTGCTTGTGGAGGTTGGCTTACCGGAAATCGTTCTCGAAAAAAAACCGGCGGAACTTTCCGGCGGGATGCGGAAACGTGTCGGTTTTGCGCGAGCATTGGCGATGAACCCGGAATTGATGTTGTACGACGAACCGACAACTGGACTCGACCCGATTATGAGCGACGTGATCAACGAGTTAATTATCAATACGCGACGGCGGCACAATGTCAGCGGTATTATTGTTACGCACGACATGAAATCGGCAAAAAAAGTCGCTGACCGGATTGTCATGCTTTATCCGGTAGCAAGGTTGCGTCCCGATGAATCGCAAATTGTTTACGAAGGACCAGCCGATGAAATCGACGATTCGCCCGACAACCGCGTCTCGCAATTCATCGAAGGCGAAGCGGGCGGACGGCTCATGGAAATGTGTCAGGTTTACAAATATCCGTTTGTTCCAGTGGAATCAGCAACAGATTTAGAAAACAAATAAAAATTTTACAGTCAAGAAAACAAATCTTAAAATACTTTTGAGCAGATTGTTATTATGTTACCTGAATTTTTAAAAAAATCTTTTCATTCGCCATTGTTTTGGAGCATGCTGATCGCCATAATCATGTTGGGTGGACATTATGTTTGGAACTTCCATCAAAGCCCGATGGGTGGAGACAGTCAATCTTACATTCGTGTCTCTTATCATATCGGCGATCTTTTAAAAGGAAATATTGATACGCAGCGCACGCCGGTGTATCCCGTGTTCCTCGCATTGTGCCGGTCTATCGCCGGAGAAGAATACTCCTTTCGTCTGGTTGCTGTGATTCAATATATTTTTACGTTGATTTCCGTGTATTATTATTACCATATTTGCCGATTTTTGTTTCGTTCAACATTGCTGGTTTTCTTTTCATGCGTTGCTTACATTTTCATTGTTTTATTAAAAGAAGATTGTAACGCTTCCTACATTTTAACGGAACCATTATCTGTTTTTGCAACGGTGTTTTTCTTTTACGGTTTGATTTCTTACGTAAAAAATCCCGTTTATTATAAAGCAATTTTATTGGGATTGGGATTATTGGTCATAATCATGCTTCGTCCGGCATTTTCTATTTTTCTGCCGATTCTCCTTTTGTTTTGGTTGGGACAAATCGTTTTCTTTCGGATTTCGTGGAAAAAAAGTGTCGCGGGATTATTGGCAACTTGTCTATCGGTGTTATTGATTTTGGGATATAGTCATCTCGTTTGGCAAAAGAGCGGCGTGTTCAGTATTACTCATATTTCCACATTCAATCTTTTTTGTTGCGTTGTTCAATCCCGATTGTATGAGCAAAGCGACAACCGCGAGATGTACGAGATGATTCAGGGTGCTATCGAAGAATTTAAGCGGCAATGTCCTGAAAAACTTGACGATCCGTATTGGTTATCGATTTGTAATAGTTGGGGAAGAAGTCCTTTGACTTTTGTTTGTTTTAAAATGGGCGACCCGCATTTTATCAGTGATTCTGATGTGACTGATTTGACCATAACAAATGTTGTCAAAAAAGACCCGCATTTACTCGATAATTCCGATTATACGAAAACAGACCTTCTTTTGCAAAGGCATTGTATTTACCTGAACAACTATGTAACGCAAACAATTAAAGCAAATCAATGGCAATATTTGAAATATGTTTTGGAGAAAATGGTTGCAATGCTTCAAAAAGAACCTAATAAATGGGGCTTTTTCTTTGGTTCGTGGATTCTGAGTTTTATCGTTTTTCTTTGTTTTATTCGCAAAGAATCTTTACCACAAAGTTGGGTTCATTTTTTATGCTTACTTTTCTCGGCGGGAATAATCGTAACTTCTTTTGGTCTTGCCTATACAGATTACGGAAGACTGATTTATCCGATTATCTCTTTACTGATTCTGGGATTGTTTTTAGCCGCGGATCGAATATTCGCATTGTGTTGTTCCTTATTATGTTGCCAAGCTGTTGACGTTCATCATGGAAAAGAATAAAGGAATCTTCTCATGGAATCGAAACAACAAAATAACAATGCTTTATCGGATAAATCTGCTATCCATCGCCTGGAGTCGTTATGCAAAAATCCTCTCGTTTGGGTGATGCTGATTGCTTTGATTTTCAGAGCGTTCATTGATCCGATGGGATTTCTTGATCCGAAACGGTCGGGCAAGCCGCACCTCGAAAGTCCTGACGTTCCTTCTTATCTCAAAGACGCGAATCTCAAAGAATTGCTTTTTTCCGGCGAGGTCAATATTGAACGCACGCCGGCTTATCTTATTTTTACCGGCTTGCATCGTCAATTATTCGGTGAAGACGCGATGTTCGGGTGGATTGTTTTTTCTCAACGCATGTTGTCGCTAATTTCCGTGTTTTTCTTTTATCGAATCGGAGAATATTTTCTCAAGTCGCGAATCTGCGTTGTGCTCGCAACATTGCTTTATGTTGTCGCGGTTTCGGCGTTGCTATTCAACAATTGGATACTCACGGAATCGCTTGCCGTATCGTTTGCGGTTTGCTGGTTCTTCTGTCTTATGGCTTACGTTCAAAAACCAACCCGCTTAAAAGCGTTTTTGTCGGGATTGGGCGTTTTTCTGTTGATTATGTTGCGTCCCGCTTTTATGGGATTGTTGTTGTTGATTTTTGTTTTCTGGGGAATGCGTTTGTTGTTTCAACGCGAACATTTCAAAAAAGACTTGATCGGCTTGCTGTACGCTGTGTTGTCGCTTGTGTTAATTTTCGGATATTGCCATCAATTTTACAAAAAGACCGGGATTTTCAGCGTAACAGTTCTCGGCGTATCGAATCAATTTATTTGCATGATTCAATCGGAGTTGTTTCAAAAAGACGATTCCCCCATCAGTCGCCGAATGCAAACTGCGCTTACGGAATACAAAAAAATATTTCCTGAAAAAGCGAATGATCTGCGATTATTAACTCGCCCAAGAGTTTGGACTTATCCCGACGACCCAATAAATTTTATTACTGAAAAAGTGCGTCAAGACGGATTAATGCCGCCGATGAATGAAAGAAGAATTTATACGCAACGAATGATAAGAACTTATCCTTACGACTATGCAAAATTTATTGCCGGAAAATTTTTACAAGAGAAAAAGCTTTTTCCCATTTATGTTTTCATCTTGACGGAATTATTTTTGATTTTCGCGTTGTGGAAACAATCAAGACGAATTCCGATTCTTCATTGGATTTTCTGGCTAATGATTGCCGGTTTACTTTTCACTGCCGTCGCGGGTGCGCAGGATGAATATTTTCGTTTATCACTTCCTGTTGTACCGTTCGTGATACTCATTCCTTTTCAGTGTCTTGACGTGTGGATGAATTTTTTGAAATTGAATTCGAACCAACGCCCTACAGATTAGAAAGCCGCCTCTGAAAAAGCTCCGTTAAAATTTATGGGGCGAGCATTTCCAGCCCAGCCCCGTTTTTTCTAAACAATCACAGGAAGACAAATAGTTTTTCGCAATTCACCCTGAAAGGGCAAGGCATGAGCATAAGGCAACGCCCTAATACCACTTGCGCTAACATTGCACACACAAGCCCTCTTTTAATTGATACAAACAGGCTTCTCCCGTAGGGAACTTCTAAAAACCTCTTCCCAATATTCGTAAGCCCTTATTTTTCAATGGTCACATGTGTTGAAAATGAGGTTTTTAGAAGTTTCCCGTAGTTATTTTTTCTTTTTTACGGACTCTTCACAAGCCCATTTGAATACGTCTTTTGTAACATATTCAGGAAGTCGTACCATTATAAATTGTAATTTTGATTAGCGTTCCGGCTGTATATGACGTTTTGGCCCGCCCATAAAGCATTGCGGCGGGCCAAAATGTGACGGAGAAAAACAGTACAAAGGGCGTAAGCCCGACTGCGTTTTTTCGTAGCCCGAGGGCACTACTGCGCTCGAAGCATATACAGACCTGTTATGTGCAGTACACCCCGTACTATATATTATTATAATTTATTCTGTTATTCATAATTATTATATATTTATTATTTTTCATAAATTCTATTGCTTTTTTAATTTTATCCATTGATATTTTTTGAGAAAAATGCGCATACAAATAATTTTCCAATGTCTCAATTTTTTTAGGTCTGTTGCCCTTTTGCGATTTTGTTTGTTTCTGTAAATATTCAATAACTATTTTTGTATCATTTGTTTCGATTGTTTTTAGTGATTCCTTTTCCTTCTTTTTTTGTTTTGGTTCTTTTATTTCAACAATTTTTTTCTTAATTTCTTCAACTAAACCTATTCTTTTGATTGATATACCGTATCCATCCACATGTTTTATCAACTGATCATAATCAGAATCTTTTGAACAAATTATTATTTCTGATTCTTTTATGTTCTCAAAATATCGACCAATATAAAATGCAATAAAAATATCTAATGCATTTGGTCCACGCCCATTTACTTTAATTAATTCTATTGAAGAAATATTATTAAATAAATTTTTGGCAAATTCAAATGCTTTATTATCTTGATCTAAACCTACCATAACAATTATTTTTGTTTTTGAGTCAAGTAAAGCATTGTCAATTTTTTGAATATTTTCAAAATCTACAAATACAACTGATTTATACACGATTTTTCTCCTTATAATTGGGATGT
>JAIRYX010000253.1 GCA_031267635.1 Planctomycetaceae bacterium | reverse complement strand
TCGGTGAAAATACAAAGGAAGTTTTTCTTTCTGGAGTTTTTGCCAAAACATATCCGCTCCAATAACGGCGAAGGTTTTCTTCCGTTATTTCGGATAATTGGACAGTTCCGCAATCTATCGCCATAAAATGTTGTTTTCCGCGTCCTATGACCAGAAGAAAATTTCCATTCCAAAGAGAAGATTCTTTCTCGCTTCCCATACCGGTATGAATAAGAAACGGTAAGGAAAATTTCTCTAAAGCGGAAACAGATTGACAAAAATAAATATCAGACAAAAGCCCACGTTTTTGGGCTTCAGCACGAATTATATTCATGTTCTTGTTTGGTATTGATTGCATCTCCTTATTAAGCATGTGATAATTACAGGTAATTCCATGAGACCGTAGTAACAAATGAAGACCATTTGTTGCTCCATTTTCATGTGTTCGCCAGATTCTATTTTGTGTCGTTTCTGACGCATTAACAAAAGTACATAATGAAAAAAATATGATAATGATAGCGGAAACAGATTTTTTCTTCTTGAAAAATTGAATTCCAAAACATAAAACTCCAATAGTAAAAATAACCATTCCAGTATCAAGGATATACTTTGGCGATTGATTTTTCAGTTGTGATTCCGAAACAAGTAACATTCCATTCCATTGTTCTATAAAGGTTGTTGATTTAACCTTTGTGCTTTGTCCTGTTGTCCCATCAATGTAAATAACTTCATTTGGAATACAAGAAATAATCACTATAAAGTGTCCAATTATCGGTTTAGAAACATCGTTTTTTGAATAATTTTTACTGACCCATGCAATTACAGGAAATGAAAATTTTTGTAGCTTTGGGTAGGAGCATTCAATCGTTTGCGAAGTTATTCCAAGACAACCAGATGCTGTTTTCAGGTCGTAAAACGATGTTCCGCTTTCGCCGATATTGACTTGTGATTTCACTTCATCCATAGAAACATTGACACCTTGCAGTTTCAAAAAAAGATAGAGTGAGTTATAACCGCAAGCGTAAAGTATCTCTTTTGTGTCTCGTGTCATTTCTTGGTTAGATTCGAAAGAAAAACACGGGAACAATAACATACCATAAATCATGGAAGCAATAACGGTATATTTCATTGAAGTCATTTGACAAAGTTTTTATATTTTTTGAATAAACTTCCTATATCCGGCATAAAGAATCATACTAATACCCGCTAAAATCATTATCCAACGAATAATTATCGCCGCTCGTGACGGTAATGGCGTTGGGGTAAAATCTTTGTCGGTCAATGCTGATTCTATCACACGATCAAGGTCGGCGGGATTGGCGGGAACGAGATAACCGATACCCTCGCCGGACTTTGATAATGTTTTATCAAAAACATATGTACTGGGTTCTGTATATTTTTTACTGATATCAAAGTTCTTTTCTGATACTTTTTTAGATGAAATATCAGCAAGAAGAGAAATTTCTGTAAACAATGATGTTTCAAAAATATCATCAGTTTCGTAATAAGTATAGTACACGGTTTGTGTTTTTCGGGGAATAAACACAGTCCTGTTTTCTAGTTTTATGAAATCGTCATTTTCAATGTGGTAACATATTTTCCCATCAATTGATTTAATATCAAGTTGTTTCACTGCATAATTCATACGTGGATCAAGCCAAAACGAAAAAATTCTCTCAACTCTATTCCAATCCAGTAAACTTTTTGCTTTGATCTCTAAATACAGGTAATTCTCATTGTTTAATTTTACCTGCTCGACACGCAACATCTGTCCTGATTTTATTAAAAACAGAATGTAAGATTGGCATGAGCTACCAACTTCACTTCCACAGTTCGGATATTTAAACCCCATTTTTATCGTATATTGTTGATTTACTCTTGATGGATTTTTATTTAAGATAATATCTTCCAAGGGTAAAATTTCTATTCCCGGTGAATTTTCCGAACTTACAACACTTCCTGTCCCAGAATAAAAACGCTTGCCATCAAAAGCGACCTCCTGTACTCTCTCTGATAACTCAATTCCTTGTTTCTTGACATCTGATGCCAAAGGAACAGATATTTTCCATGCTTGTGGAATGCCAATATCACGTTTTATCACGTCTTTAATAGTACTCAATAAGGTAAATTTATTATCCCGAAAGCTAAAGAAAAAATTCTGTGGTTCAAGCAAACCACGATCATATAGCGCATTTGTTCTTTTAAAGAACAAATCAAAATCCATATTTGTGGTACGTGTTTGTTTCCAAAATAAAGAAATCTGATTCATATCTTTGGCATTTGAATTAAGAGCCGTTTCTACATTTTTAGGTATGTTAGAAGCTTCCTGCGCGTTTCCAACAGACAACGTATTTACATGGAATACTACATAGCACAAAAGGAACACGGTTTTTAGATATTTCACACTATTCTTCCATTTTGCAAATAACCGTAATTGAATAATATTCAAGGACATCGTTTTACCCCTTTCTTTTTTAATTCTATAGACTATAACAAAGATTCAGTGATGAGTAGTTAATATACTTACCACTAGTGCTAAGTCCGGTAATTGCTCTTGGGTTTTTAACGTGAAAAACATTGTAATTTCATGCTTTATACTACAAACGGGTTTGAATAGGTTATTATTTTCTAGCCGTTTGCAGTATAAATCCCCAAGAACAATTAACGGACTTAGCTCTAGTACGTTCGTTAAAAATTGAGGTTCCGAATTACATAAAGTATGTAAAATATACACTGCATTGCAGCGTGGAATTCCCCCAAAATTAAATCGCAACCAAACATCAATATACTCCTCGCACTTTAAATTTTAGTTTTTAGGTATGTCGTTACAATGCAATATCCAACTTGAGATTCATTTGTAAAACCGAATACTCAAGTGCAAGGAGTATGGAAAGCGAAAGTTAAAAGTTGTTCATTCTCCAATCTGTTCTCTTGCTGAATAATAACTAGCACACCCAGCACGAGATCCACAAGATAGTGGTGCTCCTACTCCAGCATACTCTCCTGCGTTATTAGAAGAGTTATACCATCCATTAAAAGCACTGCAATTCCCAGCATTGCCAATGTCACAACTTTGAAATGTTATGTCCGAACCATTTCCTCCTCCTAAAATCATGGATGCTTCCTCCTCTCCAACCGAGCGCATTCCTGATTGGTCGCTATGGTGTCCAGCAACATACATGAGACCGGCTGCGCTAAAAAGTGCAACACCGATACCCCAAAACCAAATTTTTCTCATTTTAAGTTTCTCCTCTTAATGAGAGTTTTTGAAAAACGCGAAAACAACCGTAGTTTTCGCAAATAAATATATGCCAACGTACCTACATGCCAAGTAATTCTAAATCACGAACCACATGAGCATAAGGGCATATTGGCGTATTTTCTCCGTATTTTTTTGTTTTTAAGTGATTCAACATCCACATTCCCGCTTTTTTCAGCGTTTCATTCGGCACATCAAACTCTTCCGGCAAATCAAGCATCCATTCCACAAGATGACACGTTGCAAGAAGCCGCGATTCCGAATCAACGGAAGGAGTCCAAACATGCGGATTTTGAAACGGTTGTCCATAGTCGGGAATCTTGACAAACCAATCAAGCTCCCAATATCCCGCAATATTTTGTTCATGAATGACGGTTGTCAAAATGTCATGTAAGTATTTTTTCAATTGGTTCTGGACTTCAAAAGATAAAATCGGACATTCCAGAGAGATTTCGTAAATCAGTGTCAGCGATTCAAGTAAGTGCGCACCGGCGCAACTGTTCTCTTCAAAACGCTGTTTCATTAACTCAATAGCCAGAGCGTCAAACGAACATTTTTCACCAAAACGATTCGTCCATTCTTGAATCGGCGGCAAATAAAGAGCAAGAACTATCGCTGACCAAGCCAACTCTTTTTCCTCAAGATAAAAATTGGCGGCACATTCTCGAATAGCGTCACTTAACGGATATATTTTTTCCGATATTTCCACTTCAAACGACGACGGAATACCAAGAAGCCCCAATTCCGCCATTCCTTGATCACGATGCGTTTCTTGAGAACGTTTGGTTTTGCCGGAAACGATAGAAATTCCAAATTTTGACGTAAAGAAAACCGGCGTTCCCAGAACGTTCTTTCCTACGTCTTCTTTTTGAATGACGGACAACAGATATTCTGTTTCCTTTTGATATTGTTCCGGTTTTTCCGCATAAACTTTCAAATAATGCAAAATATAAGAAAGCCCCAGTTCCTCATGATGAGTAGGAAGCGAAGCGAAATTCCAAATGAATTCTTTTTCCTGTTCCGTAAGTTCTATAAGCGGTCGTTTATGAGAAATCTTTTTGAATGGAAATTCACGTATTTTTACAGAATCAGAAAAAGAAACGCCACTCAATGGAGAAACAGACTTTTCGCACGAGGCGAACACAATAACGATAACCGGCAACAAAAATATTGCTATCCTTTTCCTTAAAAAGACAGGACAATCACACATTTTCCTATTGGTTTCAGCAACAAATTGTGGTTTATCGCATATTTTCATAAATACACCCCCAAAAACGGGTAAAACAAGATAAGAAAAAATTATAACTAATGAAATAGATTTCGTCAAGTCAATAATGACAATAAGATAAGAAAAATCTACATAACACTGCAAATTGCATCCGTAAACTGTTGATACATAACGAGTAATAATTTTAATTTTTTTTTCTGATTGCTTCGTATTTGGAGACAATTGATTTGATTGTGTGAAGATGTTTAAAATAAAATTCTCTCTATTTTGACAAAAAGAATTACACTAACAACACAAAACAATCAGCATAATTCAAAAAAAGATAGAGCGAATTATAACCGCAAGCGTAAAGTGCCTCTTTTGTGTCCCGTGTCATTTCTTGGCTGGATTCAAGAGAAAAACACGGGAACAACAACATACCACAAATCATGGAAACAATAACGGGGTATATTTCATTGGAGTCATTTCACAAAGTTTTTATATTTTTTTGTAACGATTCAGTCGCTTGTAAGTAAGTTGAAGTACTTCGTATTTTTCAACCTCATTTCCACCTAATTTTCCTAACAAAACAACCTCAGTAGCAACAATGTTCCCACCACTTCCAACCTCATTACCTCATTGTTCCTCTTTCAATGAGGTAATGAGGTTTTTGTTGTTGAGAATTCCTTGGCTACTGAGGTTGTTTTGTTAGGAAAATGAGGTGGAAATGAGGTTTGTAACATAAACAACTTGCCCGTTTCATATGAAAAATGCCCGCAACCGACTAAATAGTTATATTTTTTGAATAAACTTCCTATATCCGGCATAAAGAATCATACCAAGACCTATTAGAATAATTATCCATCGAATAATTATCGCCGCTCGTGACGGTAATGGCGTCGGAGTAAAATCTTTGCCGGTTAATGCCGATTCTATTACGCGATCAAGATCGGCGGGATTGGCGGGAACATAGTATGAAACTCCGTCGTCCGTATCACGAAGAGTCCTATCTGTAACTAACGTACCAGGGTCGTTGTACTTATTTCTCAAATCAAACTGTTTTTTATTAACAGGGTTCGTTGATATTTCTTTCAAGAAAAAATCCTCTGTAAAAAGGGGGCTTGAAGAAATATCCCCAAATGCGGTTACGAATGTATAATAGTCAATTGTAATATGGTATGGAAGATAAACAGTTTTTCCCGGAATCAATTGAAAATTTTCATTCTTGGTACAATAAAGCATTTTACCATCCAATGATTCTACATTGATTCGTTTGATCGCATAGTTATATTTCGGTAAACACCAAAATGTGATAAGACGACTTACTGATGTTTTCTGGTCCATTAAACGACATTCCGACCTGATTTTTATCTTAAACACTTCTTCACCATCAAGAGAATCCTGATTTGCCTGCAAAACCTCTCCATTTTGGGCTAAATAAAGTATGTAAGACATTGGGGGCGTCTGAAATTCGTCTCCAAATGTGGGATACTTATAACCCATATTAATTGTAAAAATTTGATAAAGCGACGCTTGATTTATAGGATTCACCCCAAGCCCTCCTATTTTGTCTTTTTGTGCTTTGCCTCCTGAATAAAAATTTTTACCATCTACCGATTTTTCATCAATATGTGTACTTAGTTTTAAGTCTTTCGCGTATGCAAGCGGTAGAGTATCGCCGCTACTTTCTGCCAAAGTTTTTGATAACCTACATAAATATCCGCACCCTTCTTCCCACATAAATACACAATTTACGGGTTCAAGAAAACCACAATGATGTTCGGATTTGATTTTTTTAAAAAAAGGTTCTAATTCCAAGTTTGTAGAGCGTTGACTCACCCAAACCAAAGAAATCGGATCAAGCTGTTCTACATTCTGTTCTAAAATTTTTCTTACTTTTTCAAGGATTGTAACTGGCGTCTCAGCAATCGCAATGTTAATAGAGTAAGAAAAAAGAACGACCAGAAAATATAAAGATATATGCTTTGTCATAATTTGATATCTCCTAAATATAACCCCCAAAAATATTATATATAAAGTTTCTTTTTTGGTCAACGTATTGGCGTATTTCCTAAATATAACCCCCAAAAATATTATAGGGAATTTCTAAAAACCTCTCCCAAGTATTCGGAAGCCCTTATTTTTTAATGGTCACATGTGTTGAAAATGAGGTTTTTAGAAGTTTCCTATATATAAAGTAACTAACGACTATTTTGTAATTGCCCTTGATTTATGAATTATACATTCCCCCATGAGAAATTGTAATTTTGTAGAGGCAATCCCTGCGGTTGCCCTGAATTGGGGTAAGTCAATATCTCCCGCCCAATCAGGGCAGGTGCAAGACCTGCTCCCACATAAAAATCACATTTTCTCACGTCGCAATGTATAATATAGATATCCTTTTTCCCATAAAGCATGATTAAAGAAATTAACACGGCACCTTTCCGAAAATTTATATTTTCCTATTTGTGCTTTGTACTTGAAATCAAAATATTTTCACCATAAATAAATGAAACGATGTAAGAAGGTATACATCTCTTTGTTATTCTAGGGAAGTAATAGGTGAACAACAAGGATTAAAATAAACCTTTGTTGTTCACTCAATTTCCATCTAAACAAACAAAAGAAAACAAGCGTGTATACTTTTGGCACTTAAATTTTCGGTTTTTACTGGCATCGTGATACCGTAAAATCCAATTTAGAGTCCATTCGTAAAAGCAAAAACCCAAGTGCAATGAGAGTATAACAAGCTTCCTTTACCTAATAAAATCACTCAGGAGCATCTCCAGTACCAGAGTAAACTGATACGCCGTTACACGAATCAGACCCGCAAGCAATTAATCCCCCCGTTGTGGTTTTTCCACCTCCAGAAGTATCGTTGCGATATCCTGAATTTCCATTGCATCCTTCTACTCCATTTACACCACACGCAGTGGCAACAACGTAGTACCCAGATTGTCCTCCACCCTGCACTAATGCAGATTCCTCCTCTCCAACCGAGCGCATTCCTGATTGGTCGCTATGGTGTCCAGCGACATACATTAGACCGGCTGCGCTAAACAGTGCAACACCGATACCCCAAAACCAAATTTTTCTCATTTGAAAGTCTCCTTTAATGAGAGTTTTTGAAAAAACGCGAAAACCACTGTAGTTTTCGACAACATTTATATCACCAATTTTCCTATAATGCAAGTAGTTCTAAATCGCGAACCACATGCGCATAAGGGCAAATCGGCGTATTTTCTCCAGTTTTTTTTGTTTTTAAGTGATTCAACATCCACATTCCCGCCTTTTCCAGCGTTTCATTTGGCACATCAAATTCTTCCGGCAAGTCAAGCATCCATTCCACCAGATGACACGTTGCAAGAAGCCGCGATTCCGAATCAACGGAAGGAGTCCAAATATGCGGATTTTGAAACGGTTGTCCATAATCGGGAATCTTAACAAACCAATCAAGTTCCCAATATCCCGCAATATTTTGTTCATGAATGACTGTTGTCAAAATTTCATGCAAGTATTTTTTCAATTGATTCTGGATTTCCGAAGATAAAATCGGACAGTCCAAAGAAATCTCATATATCAATGTCAGCGATTCAAGTAAATGCGCACCGGCGCAACTGTTATCCTCAAAACGCCGTTTCATTAACTCAATCACCAGAGCGTCAAAAGAACATTTTTCACCAAAGCGATTCGTCCATTCTTGAATCGGCGGCAAATAAAGAGCAAGGACTATCGCCGACCAAGCCAATTCTTTTTCCTCAAGATAAAAATTGGCGGCACATTCTCGAACAGCGTCGCTTAACGGATATATTTTTTTCGATATTTCCACTTCAAACGACGACGGAATGCCAAGAAGCCCCAATTCCGCCATTCCCTGATCACGATGCGTTTCTTGAGAACGTTTGGTTTTGCCGGAAACGATAGAAATTCCAAATTTTGACGTCAAGAAAACCGGCGTTCCCAGAACGTTCTTTCCGATGTCTTCTTTTTGAATGACGGACAACAGATATTCTGTTTCCTTTTGATATTGTTCCGGTTTTTCCGCGTAAACTTTCAAATAATGCAAAATATAAGAAAGCCCCAGTTCCTCATGATTCGTAGGAAGCGAAACAAAATTCCAAATGAATTCTCTTTCTTGTTCTGTCTGTTTCAAAAGCGGTCTTTTTCTGGAATGTTTTTTGAAAGGAAATTCGCGA
>JAIRYX010000243.1 GCA_031267635.1 Planctomycetaceae bacterium | reverse complement strand
GGCGATGTGCGTGATTTGCCGAGTGAGATTCGGGTTGGTGGGGAGTTGACGTTTTTGTTGGAGCCTCGTGAGGTGCGGATTGTTTGTTTCAGCGATTCGCCAAAAGATTGGGCAAACCTGAAAAAATTGCAAACCCGAACCGCCGAAGATTTCAAACCTGAACCAAAAATCGCAATTGCCGAACACCCGCTGCTTGGCATCTGGAACTACACCCACAACAATTCCCCTTACTCACGAGAATTTACCAAAGAAGGCATCTGCCTCCTCCGGCATAACAACGTTTTACTTTGGAGTAAGCCGTTCAAAGTAATTGACCAAAATACAATTCTTGTTGACGGACAATACAACCACAAGTTGCAAAACGACGGCTCCCTGCTCATCGAAGAACAATATAAAGCAAAACGATAAACTCTTGACACAGGGCAAATTTCCTCAATTTCTCTTGATATGAAAATGTCAAATTGATAGGTATTTTACGTTGAACAATACCAAATGAAATTGAGGAACTTCGTACTACAGTCAGTTTTGCCGGAAAATATCACCTATTTCAGCCCTTATTTATAAAATTCCCTACTCTTTATCCACATACAACACGCAATCGTGCGGCATAGCAGCGGCTAATGATTCCGCGCCGGTACGTGTTATTTTCGTTTCGGTAACATGAATTTCTTTCAGTTGCCGCATTCCTTTTAATGCGTCAAGGGAATCATCGCTGATATTCGTTTTGCCGAGATGGAGAAACGTCATTTTTTTGAACGCCGAAAGTTTCGGAACCGTGAGGTCGCCGATTTGACATGCGTCGAGATTCAGCCAAGTAACGTTCTGAAGCGGCAAAATCGCGTCAATTCCTTCGTCGGTCGCTTTCGTCATGTAAAGATTGATTCGCTCTAATTGCGGCAATGTTCCTAACAGCGCAAGCGTTGCGTTTCCGACACTGGTGTTGCTCAAATCAATATTTTTCAGTTGCTTGAGCTGTCCGAGCGGCTTGAGTCCGTCGTCCGTGAGAGACGTATTGCTAATACGTATGTTCCGCAACGCTGTCAGTTGTCCCAAAAGTGCAATTCCTTTGTCGGTTACGGCGGTATTGGAAAGAAAAATCACGTTAAGCCGTTTGACTTTGACGATTTCCGCAAGGTCTTCATCGTTTACGTCCGAGTGGTCGAATGCAACGGAAGTCAACGACGGAAATCTTTCGGCGAATCCCGCAAATCCGCCGTGAAGTCTGCCGGACATTTTCAGTTGCGAAAGCGAAGTCAAGCCGTTCCATTTCTGAAGTACGCCGCCGGTAATAGCCGTACCGCTCACATCAAGCGATTTCAACGTTTTGACACTGGAAAGCCGTTCCATCGACGTATCGGTGATTTGTTCATTCGGTTTTTCAAATGACGCGACTATCAGCGATTCTAGCGATTGAAATTGTTCCAATCCGTAAAGCTGCGAATTGTTCACGTCAATGCCGACCAGATTAACGGATTTCACCGTACCGTCGGTATGATACGCCAGTTTTGCCCCTAACGCTTTCAATTGTTCCGCGAAATTTTCCGCCAACGCTTGATCGGACAAAATAGATGTGTCATTGCCGGAACTTGCCGTGTTTGCTTTTTTCGGTTGACATCCCGAAACGACCGCCGCAGAAAGTAAAACCAATACTCCAAGATATAATGATAAACGCCGCATCGTAAAATCTCTCTAATCCGTTGACGATAAAGAATTTCGTATTCTTTCGTGGTAAAATTTTGATTAAGCATTACTATCTCATGCGTAACATGAGTTACTATAACATAATTGTTTTTACAGGTCAATCATCTCGTCGTCCATAACAAAAAGGGACGTTCGATTCCTCACGCTTGAAATTTTGACTTTTAAGACAGTGTTGATCATTCATCACGTTTCTAAAAGTCCCTTGTGTCTCTTTTTTGATGAAAGACGAATTTGAAAGAAAGTGTGGTGAGTAGGAATGCTTGATTTATGCCAGCCCTTTTTTCTCCTCCGCCGCACTTAACCGCGAGTAATACGGCTGCAATGTCCAAAGATTATCCGCTTCGCCGAACGCAATACGTTCCCATGCAATTTGCGAAACACCGAGAGCATTCGGCTGCCAAAGGGAAGGATCGACCAATGAAACATTTTCCGGCTTGCAAGCCGCAATTTTCTGCAAAATTGCACCGGAAAATAAAAGCGGTTTTTCCGTATCACGTTTTTTTTCATCCGCCAAACGCCACCAAGCCGCAAAAGAGAGTAGCTGCCGCTCTTCAATGGGTTTGGGAAAGAGTTGATGACGAAAGTAACGTCCCGGCACAAACTGAAACGTTTGCGCTGAAACTTCACCGCGTTGAGCATCAATGGCAATTGTCATTTTTTGTTCGGCGTTAATTCCAGCGATATCGACATGAATGACCGCATTGGCGGCGATTGCTTGTAACGTGTTGATTCCGTAAATCTCCGCCTCAATCACATAAGCCAACATCCGTGCGGTTGCCAACCCTACACGCAATCCGGTAAATGACCCCGGTCCCGTTGCCACAGCAATCGTGTTGATTGATTGGATTTCCCAACCAACTTGCTGCAAAACGGCTTGAATTGTCGGCACGAGCGATTGTGCGCTCCGCTGTCCCGTTGGCAATTCCAAATAATGCAAAACGTTACCATCTTCTGAAATAGCAACGCTCCCCAATTTTTCCGTTGTTTCAATCGCGAGTAATGTTGTCACAATTTTCGGGCGTTATGTTGAAATTTAGTAACGATTCAGTCGGTTTTAAGCATTTTTACTACGAAACAAGCAGCTAGTTTGTGTTGCAAACATCATTTCACCTAATTTTCTTAACAAAACAACCTCAGTAGCAAAAAGGATTCCTAAAAATCAACCTCATTATTTCTTTTTGGATGAGATAAAGAGGTTATCGTTGTAGAAGATTCATTGGCTACTGAGGTTGTTTTGTTTGGAAAATTAGGTAGAAATGAGGTTTGTAACGCATTGCCTGTTTCGTATTAAAAAAGTTTACAATCGACTGAATAGTTACT
>JAIRYX010000154.1 GCA_031267635.1 Planctomycetaceae bacterium | reverse complement strand
CGGGGTGCCGTCCACCCTCGAATACGTATCTTATCAGGTTGATGCAATTCCGCAATCACGTTTTTAACGGTAGGACAATAACTTGCCTAAATGTAGACCAAAAATGCGTAACATGAGTTATTCAATCTTGTTCATTTTGTCGAAAAACATGGCGGTTGCCAAAATGGGGCGACGGCAAACGCCGCCCCTACGTTATACAAACACATTTTGAAAATCATTCATTCTTTTCAGAACGTTACAGACGCTCCGTCGTTTTTCGCGCCGAGATTTCCCCAGATTCCAAACGGACTTTTTCCCGAAACCGGCGTTGTGTCATTTGTAGGAAGCGCAACAGCCGTATCCCGTGAATTAATCGTTTCGGAAATAAAATGAACAGAACCGTCCATTGCTCCGGCATTAGCTCCACCGGTGTGATAACTGGTAGCAGAAAAAATTCCCCAACTGTAACCGGCATTGGATTGCGCGGAACACGAGACGGAATTTGGTGGAAGAATCGTTGTGAAACCGCTTGCGCTTGGACGACCATCCGTGATAAAGCAACCGCGAAACGTATCACCAGAGGGATCTTTGTATTTTCCTGTTGCCGTATCAAACGCAACATCACGACAATTCGTGTAAGGATCGGAATGAATGCTCGCGCTGCGAACGCTGATTCCTTGTTTCAAAGTCAAGCTGGCGGAATTTCGTGATGTTGCTGTTGCAATTTCTGAAATCGCTAACGTGTTACTTGTTCCGTCGCTACAAGAAGCAAACGTATTTTTCGTTTGGATCCCGAAAACACCGCGTTGTTCCGCACTTGTTGGACCGGCGGTACCATTCCAATTCCGGTAAGCGCTATCGCCACGGCAGGTCACAATACTTTGTCCCGCCGAACCGTTGGCGTTCCAATAATTTGGTAAACCGGCGTTTCCGTCAGAGGGACAAAGGAGCGTGGCGATTGATTGTTTCCACCAAGTTTCATTCAAAGTGGAATGTGCTCCGTTACAAGTTGTGCTGCTTTGCCAAGCGTCATATCGGGTTTGTTGCTCAAAATAAGGCAGCAACAACATCGTTGCTCCCATCAAACGCCACTTGGTTCCGGTTCCTTGATCATTGTGCGGGTCGAGACACGCGCTGGGAATTTCTTTCAGTGAGTCGTGGTAGTTGTGAATCGCCAGTGCATATTGTTTCATGTTGTTCGCGCATTGCATTCTTCGCGCCGCTTCTCTTGCCGCTTGAACGGCTGGCAAGAGTAACGCGATCAAAATTCCAATGATCGCAATCACCACAAGAAGTTCGACCAGCGTAAAGCCGCTGCGAACAACAGACCGTTTTCCAAATCGGACAAAAACACATGCAACAACACGGGCAAACAAGAGTGAAATCGCACGTAAAAAATGGCAGACTAGCCATTTTACGTACCCCACCCCCCCGACATATTTTTACGTAATCCAAGAAAATCAAACGCTTTGTTTAGCTTTTTCATCGCTGAAACTCCTTCAATTTTTAAGTTGTTTTGAATGTGAAAGACAAAAATTACCATCAATTTTTGCCTTACAGTTATTTTTTGTTGATTACTATCATACACAAAAATTCGGAGCATTCAAAGGGGGAATGTGGGATATTTTGAAAATTTCTTAAAAATATTCAAAATATTTTTTATAGCTCTTCAGCCGCTCAAAGCCAAATAAATCCGCACGGCAATGGGTAACTACTACCAAGTTCCTCAATTTCCCTTGAATATAAACAATGGCAAATTTATAGGTATTGTACGTTGAAAAATATCAAGTGAAATGGCGTGACTTTGTAGTACATCGTTACCCAGTGTGGATTTATTTGGCTTGGGAATTGACGCCATAGTTTTTCTATTGCGTTTTTAAATATTGTCCCCCAAAAAACGAAATAATCCGCAAATTGACAGTAACGATTCAGTTAACAAGTACGGATTCATTGGGGAATTTCTAAAAACCTCTCCCAAATATTCGTAAGCCCTTATTTTTCAACGGTCACGTTTGTTGAAAAATAAGGTTTTTAGAAGTTCCCATTGGGTTTAAGCAACTGAATCGTTACTGGGAATGAACCCCGATTTTACGGATTTTTGCCTTCCGTTGTCGGTTTTCCGATTAAAATTCACACAACGAAAATTTTGTCAAATTCTGCGTCGGAGGTAACAACAACACGCAGACGTTGCATCAATGTGCGAAGACGCGGATCGTTTTTCAAAGTTGCTAAACGTCCATGTTCGTTCAGGTCAATTGGTAACGGAGTGACTAAAATCAGGTCAGCATTCGGATCGGTGTTAGAAAGTGTTTCCGTCATGAGTTCGGCAAGACAATCCGTTTGCGTTTTTTTTACGACCGCCAAACGTTCAAGGATTTGATCTAAAAACATCGTGTTTGACAGCCCGTGATAAATTTCGTATTCGTCCTGAAATGTTCCAAATGTCAAATTGTATCCGCCGCGACGAATAATATCGCCGGTTAATGTCGCCGCAAAACTGACCGCAAGTTCAATGTTTTCTTCGTCTATCGGTAACAACTCGCCGGGATGAAACAGGTCCAGCAGAATCGCCGCATCGTGATTTTGATGCTGCTCGTACTGACGAACCATCATTTGATTGTGCCGTGCCGACGACCGCCAATGAATCCATCGTTTCGTGTCGCCGTGTTGCCATCCGCGCGCGCCGAAAAATTCGCCGGTCATGCGGCTGGGGCGATGTCGGCGGTGCATAATCGTTTCATTTGCCTCGTGCTGCCGCGTTATCCAACCGTCCGCAAGCGTTCCGAGTTTCGGCAAAACAATCATCTCACTTTCCGTCTCCAACTCTGTAACGCTTCGGAAGAAACCGCATGGAAACCGTGTCGAAAGCGTAACATTTTTGAACCAGTAACGTCCGCGAATCGGCAAGCGTCCGACATAACTTTTACGCTGATTCTCTTGTGCGCCGATGTAATCAAAATAAACCGCCGGCTTGTGTTCCGATTGCTCTTGCTCTGTTCCCGACGCAATGATTTCAATCGAATCTTCGGCAATAACGCCCCACGATGAAATCTTTTGACCGTTATTGAAAACTTCCAGTTGCGTAACAAATGTGTCGCCCGCGTGGATTCGCGGCGGAACAATCCGTCGAACAGTCAACCGTTTTAACGTTTGACGCCCCAACCATAATCCAATAAACAACGGACAAACCAATAACGACGCAAATAACATCATCGGATTAACTTGTTTCAGCAGCGCAATAAATAATACGCCCGCAATGACCAGCGAATAATATGTTCCTTCACGGCAAAAAAAAGTTCGAATGTTATTTGTATTGCGTTTCACGAAGAAGAAGGGGAAAAAAAATTAAAAGGTAAGATTCACACGGCAGCTAAAGTCTCTTTGATTACTAAAGTCCCGGATCTTTGGAGTTATTTTCAACGATTGAGAGTTGTTGTTACTTTGAAGCCGTTGTTACTCCGATAACGCCTTCGACCGGGCTACTTGCGGTGGCGTACAATTTTTTCGGGATACGACCGGCAAGATACGAAAACCGCCCCGATTCAGATGCTAATTTCATCGCGTGCGCCATTTTGAGCGGGTCTTTGGCGTAAGCTATTCCCGTATTGAGCAAAACGCCGTCCACACCGAGTTCCATCGCCAACGACACATCGCTTGCCGCACCGACTCCCGCGTCAACAATCACTGGAAAATCGGGATCGTTTTCTTTCAGATATTCCATACAAATCCGAATCGCGTTGGGGTTCAGCAATCCTTGACCGCTTCCAATGGGACTTCCGGCAGGCATCACCGCACTGGCGCCGGCGTTTTTGAGACGTTTAGCAACCAACGGGTCGTCCGACGTATAAACTAACACTTCAAATCCGTCGGCAACAAGAATTTCCGTTGCCTTGAGTGTTTCAATCGGATCGGGCAATAATGTTTTGGTATCGCCGAGGCATTCAAGTTTCACCCAATTCGCACCGGATTTCACCCAATTCGCACCGGAATTTTCCATTTGCAACAAAATTTCCCGCCCAAGTCGCGCAACACGAACTGCGTCATCTGCCGAAAAACAACCGGCAGTGTTCGGCAGAATCGTATAACGTTTCGTGTCGATAAACTCCAAAATATTTTGTCCTGCCGCGTTAATCAGCCGCTCCCGCCGCACCGCGACCGTAACACATTCCGTGCCGGAAAGGTCAATCGCTTGTTGCATAATTTCAAACGTCGAATAACGTCCCGTTCCGACAAACATGCGGCTTTGAAATTTATGCGAACCAATAATGAGCGGACGATCTTGTAAAACTGTCATTGTAACACCATTCAAAATGAGGTCTTGAGGCGGAAAATATGAGGCGCGAGAAATAATTTTATCTTATTGATACTTCTCAATACTTTAAAATTCAGTTTTCATTAAAAAAGGGACGTCAAGGACAAGAGGAACTTCGGGGACATGATGAATGAGGAACATTGCCTTAAAAGCCGAAATTTCAAGTGTGCGGAGGTATATTTTCGATTTCTATTTTTTCATTGTAAAAAGATTTTTTCAAGCAATCAATAAAAACATTTTTACTTACAGCGAAATTTCTGCTTATTTCTTGGGAGAGGGACAGTAACTATTCAGTTGCCCAGTGTGGATTTATTTGGCTGTAGGAAACTGACGCCATAGTTTTCTATTGCGTTTTCAAATATTGTCCCCCCAGAACGAAATAATCAACGAAATTTTATTATATCATAAAATCCCGCCCAATGAATACCCAAAAGCATTCACCGCCATCATTTTTTATCAAAACGTTTATCGCATCGAGAGCCGATTTTGTGAGCGTAAAAGGAACGGTTTCCGGTAAAAATATGTTTCTGCACCGCTCACGAGTCGGCGGCTTCCAACACCGAAACGACAACCCCACGCTTAACCTCGTGCTCAATCTGCTCGACAATGATCAAATCAAGAATATTTTAATCGAGAATGAGAGAAATAATACCTGCTTATTTCGTTTTTTGGGGGACAATATTTGAAAACGCAATAGAAAACTCTAGCGTCAGTTGCTCAAGCCAAATAAATCCGCGCTGAAATAGTGAATATTCCCGATAAAATTGACGGGAGTTACCTAGTTGCCGTGTGGATTTATTGTATTGATCGACGGAATAGTTCAAAGAAATTTTTGTAACTCTTTTTATTGTAGCAAGTTGTCCGCTTTTCAAAATGCGAACGAATAAGACTATGAACTTGTCGGACGAACCCTAAAAAACATACCAAACCTGTCGTTGTTGCGGCGAGGTTGTTTCTATAGTGTCTAAAGTTGGTGAGTTTTGGCGGGAACGGGAAGAGTCTGGTAACACGGCGGATGTTGTATTGATTTTTAATTCGTTGTGAATTTTTTGTACGCCAGGTTGCAAAAGGGCAACGTTTTCCGCTAGTTTTCGGTCATGTTCTGAATGAACCGTGCCGTTGAGCACAACCGTGCCGTTTTCTGTCGTAACTTGCACAGTTTTGAAGCGTTCCTGATGACCGGTCGTTTGCGAAAATCCTGCAAGTCGCGAGTTTAACGCAAACGAAATCGTTTCTTGATTGCGTGTTGGTGGCGTAAATCCAAGTGTGTAAACGGGTTGAATCTGCGTCCGCGAATTGCTCCGATTTCCGCCGTAACCTCCTGCGGTGGCGCCTGTTAGATTGCTGCGCGACGCGCTTCGATTTGAACTACTGTAGCTGTTGCGCGATGATGTAGTGCGGCTACCGGTCGTTCCGCTGGGGGTACCAATGAAATCGCTATTGCCTCCGCCGCCGACAAAACCGGAATTACCTTGCGATGCGTCAAAAGACATACTTTCGAGTGAGAAATCGGTAACAAACGATCCGGTTGAACCGCTTCCGCTGGAACTGCTGGAGTTGCCGGAACTACTTGATGACGAGACATTGGAAGAACTGTTATTACTGGTCGATGTGTTACTGTTTCCGGTTTGTGCACACACCTCTGTCGCCGTCCAAGCAAAAATAAAACCGCCGACAACCATCACTGCCGATAAAACCGTTTGGAATTGAATTTTTTTCATATTGTTTTCGTTTCTAAAATTGTTGTTTTTTAACAAGGTTTAAGTGACAAATGATAAAACTTTGCAGTTTTGTACTTTTACCAGAAAATTTTCTCCTATTTTACATTAACCTTTTGTCATAAAAATAGTATCGAATTTTTTTCGATTCCTGTTTGACATTTTTGGCATTTGCAAATTTTTTCAGCGCCGACTTGCATTTTATGTCGGAAATATGGTAAAATCTTTCCACAGTTAGATTTTAGAGAATCTCTTAACAATTTGCTTTAAATCACGAATAGATACGAGACGAGTAAAATTTAGATGAGCAGGATAGTTTTCAAAATATATAAAAGAGAAACTAACCCTTCATTGCATCCCGCCAAATTCGTGCATTCGTGACAAGGAAAATCTCAAAATACGGTAAAGAAGGTTATTCACTGATATTTTGAAAAATTTAAAACGAGACTGAAAAATAAAAGTATTTGACGCATGTAAATATTAATAAAATATTTGTTATAAAAACGCTTGTGTTTTTACAGCAAATAAAGAAGTGTCGTTTTATTAAGAGATTCGCTTTAAGGTTCAAATTTCAACAAAAGAGGAGCGTTCAGAATGAAACAATTAAAATGGGGTAGCTTGTTGTTTTTGACAGCATTGCTGGTGTGTTCAGCGACGTTGGTTTATGCCGAAGTCAAGACGCCCGCGATTTTCAGCGACAACATGGTCTTGCAGCGCGATTTAGCCGTTCCGGTTTGGGGCTGGGCGGACGCGGGAGAAAAAGTGACGGTCACGTTCAACGGTCAGACTAAAGAAACCGTCGCCGGAGAAAACGGCAAGTGGTCGGTGAAACTTGACGCAGCTCCCGCAGGCGGACCGTATGAATTGACGGTCGCCGGAAGTAATACGATCGCGTTCAAAAATGTCGCTTTGGGCGACGTTTGGGTTTGTTCCGGTCAATCCAATATGGAATGGCAAGTCAAAAATGTTATCAAAGCGGAAGGCGAAATTCAGGAAGCGAATTATCCGAACATTCGTTTTATTACCGTACCGAAGAAAAGCGTGAATGTGCCGCAGGATAATTTTCAAGGTTCGTGGGTTCCCTGTTCGCCGCAAACGGTTCCGGGATTTACGGCAGTCGGGTATTTTTTCGGACGCGAGTTGCATCAGGCAACCGACGTAGCTATCGGATTGATTCATACGTCGTGGGGCGGTTCGTCGTGTGAAACATGGATTCCCGAAGGAATTGTCGGACAATATGACATTTACAAATCCATCCTCGAACGCCGCGCGGCTCATCTTGAAAAAAATCCGAACGGCGGCGACAATCAGCAGGCGGGTTATCTTTATAACGGCATGATCGCCCCAATTCTTCCTTACGGAATCAAAGGAGCGATTTGGTATCAAGGCGAAAGCAATGCCGGACGCGCTTATCAATACCGGACGTTATTTCCGTTAATGATAAGCACATGGCGCGAACTTTGGGAACAAGGGGATTTTCCGTTCTATTTCGTGCAACTTGCTAATTTCGGCAAAAACGGCGAACCGCTTGGCGCAAGTGCATGGGCGGAACTGCGTGAAGCGCAAGCCCTGACATTGAATCTTCGCAAAACCGGTTATGCCGTTACGATTGACATTGGCACGGCAAACGACATTCATCCGCGAAACAAACAAGACGTCGGCGCACGGCTTGCGCGATGGTCGCTGGCAAAAGATTATGGAAAAACGATTCCGGTTTATACCGGTCCTATTTTCAATTCGTTTGCTATTCAGGGCGGCAAAGCAACCGTCGGTTTTGATTTTGCGCAAAACGGATTGAAAACCCAAGACGGCGGCAAAGTTGCCGGATTTATCATTGCGGGAGCCGACCGGAAATTTGTCGCGGCGGACGCTGTTATCGACGGCGGCAATGTGATTGTTTCGTCGCCGGAGATTGCCAATCCTGTTGCGGTGCGTTACGCTTGGGCGAATGATCCGGGAGCAAATCTTTTCAACGCGGAAAACCTTCCAGCAGCTCCGTTCCGAACGGACGATTGGCCCGGAGTTACTATCAATAACAAATAATTCAAAATGAGCGATGTTTCTCCGAACGATTGCCTTCGTTAATTTTCGGAGAAACATCATTTCTGACTCCTCAACCTTGTGAATCACAGGCAATTTTGCTCTTTTTTCTGGCATTTTATTTGCTATAATTGTTGACTTGCGAGCCATTTCAACAGAAATTTGCCTTCACTTTCAAGAATCCTTAACAAGCAAATTGGTGATCTTTTGGGTGCAGTTCCGTCCGGTATTACAAGGTTTTTCAATTCGTGGGTTCCCTGCACAAATCGGGGAAGTCTGGCGCGGTGGTCGTATGCCGTTGACAAAATCAATTCGCTCGAGCCGCGATTGATGGAGTTGTCCGATTACGATCTCAAAAAAGAAAGTTTGTCGCTCCGTTATCGGGCGAGAAGCGGCGAGCCGCTCGTGAAATTGCTGCCGGAAGCGTATTCGCTGGTGCGGGAGGCGGGGAGGCGGACAATTGGGATGCGGCATTTCGACGTTCAATTGCTTGGCGGAACGGCGGTTTTTCATCGTTCTATTGTGGAAATGCAAACCGGCGAAGGAAAAACGCTCACCGCGACGTTGCCGATGTATCTGTTCGCATTGGTCGGACGTGGCGTGCTCTTGGCGACGGTCAACGATTATCTCGCGAAACGCGACGCAGAATGGATGACGCCGATTTATCGCGCATTGGGAATGAAAGTCGGCGTGATTCAAACGCAGCAACCGCAAGGTCAACGTCGCGACGCTTACGCTGCCGATATTACCTACGGCACGGCAAAAGAATTTGGATTCGATTTTTTACGAGATCGTCTCTTGTTACGGCAAATTCGGGACGGTCAGCACGATTTGCTCGGCGCGATGCTCGACAATCAAAACGGTACGGCGATAGCCAATGAAGACCCGGTGCAACGCGAACCGTTTTTCGCGCTCGTGGACGAAGCGGATAGTATTCTTATCGACGAAGCGAGTACGCCGTTGATTATCAGCGCGTTGCCGACCGAAGAACAAAAAATGGAAGTCGAATGTTACAAATGGGCGGCGGATTCCGTTTCGGAATTTATCGAAGACGAAGATTACGAATACGATCACACAAAAAAAACAATCGACCTGACAAAAAAAGGACGCATGAAAGCGAGAAATCTTCCGAAACCGGAAGCGATGGATACAACCGGCTTGTTCGACATTTACGAATTTATTAAGCGTGCGGTGAAAGTGGATCGAGAATTTTTTCTTGATCAGCAATACGTTGTGCGCGACGGCGAGATCGTGATTGTCGATGAATTTACCGGACGGCTTGGCGAAGGAAGAAAATGGCGGGAAGGGATTCATCAGGCGGTGGAAGCCAAACAAGGCGTTGAAATCACGGTGGCGACCGGTCAAGCGGCGCGAGTGACGGTGCAAGATTACTTTCGGCGGTTTGAAAATCTTGCGGGAATGACCGGAACGGCGTCCACGTCGCGCGGGGAATTGCGAAAAATCTACCGCACGAAAGTCATACCGATTCCAACAAACCGTCCGCCGCAGAGAAAACGCTTGACGACGCGGGTGTTTGCCAATGAACGTTCGAAATGGGAAGCGGTGGTCGAAGAAGTTTGCGAATTGCACGCGATGGGACGTCCGGTTTTGATTGGGACGCGAACCATTGATAAGTCGGAAATTTTATCGCAACTTCTCAAAGAGCGAGGCGTCGAGCATGAAATTCTTAACGCGAATCATATTGAAGAAGAAGCGGCAATCGTCGCCAAAGCGGGTGAAGCGGCTCGTGTCACTGTTTCGACAAACATGGCGGGACGCGGAACCGACATTAAACTGACGGAAGAAATTATCGCACTCGGCGGACTGCATGTGATTTGCACGGAGATGCACGATTCGGCGAGAATTGACCGGCAGTTGATTGGGCGTTGCGGACGGCAAGGCGATCCGGGAACGTATCGGCAATATCTCGCGTTGGACGACGAATTGCTTGAAACGGCGTACGGTCCGAAAAAAGCGAAAAAGTATCAGAAACCGGGTTACAAGTCGGGCAAGGAATACAATCGTTATCAGGGACGCTTCAAAAAGGCGCAAAACAAAGTCGAACGCAAACGATTCCGCGACCGGAAGACGATGATGTATTACGAAAAAGAACGCAAAAAAATGCAGCTTGCCATGGGACAAGATCCGTATCTCGACACGACAAATTGAAAGAACGTTGCGTTTGTTCGTGTGTTATTTGTTCAACAGAATTAAAAAAATCTGCGGGATTTTTATAATATGATTCTGATCATTGTCTATTAATGTTGTCTAAAAATATCTGAAATTATGTCGCTTTTTGATGCTTCGGAGCAGGAAAACCGCCGGAAAGCGGCGCCGCTTGCCGCGAGAATGAGACCGCAAACGCTTGACGAGTTTGTCGGTCAGGAGCATTTTCTCGGCGAAGGAAGATTATTGCGGCGGCTCTTAAAGGCGGATCGTCTTGGTTCGGTGATTTTTCACGGGCCGCCCGGAACTGGGAAGACAACGCTCGCGAGATTATTAGCTCGCGAAAGCCGAAGCGATTTCCGGCAACTGTCCGCCGTGACCGACGGCGTGAAGCAACTCCGCGAAGTCCTTGCCGAAGCCAATGACCGATTAACGTCAAGCGGACAACGGACGCTGTTGTTTATCGACGAAATTCATCGGTTCAATAAATCGCAGCAAGACGTTTTATTGCCGGAAGTCGAAAACGGCGTGGTAATTCTTGTGGGAGCGACGACCGAAAATCCGTTTTTCACAATCAACAACGCTCTTATCAGCCGAAGCCGTATTTTTCAATTTGAGCCGCTCTCGCAGGAAATGATTAAAGCGTTGATTCTCCGCGCGGCGGACGACGCGGAACGCGGCTTGGGACGGCGTAAGATTCACATTCATGACGGCGCCTTGGAATTTCTCGCCGAAATCAGCGACGGCGACGCGAGGCGAGCGTTGTCCGCGTTAGAAATCGGCGTGCTGTCGTGCGAAGGAGAAACGGTGGAGTTTACGCGGGAACTGGCGGCGGAGTCGGTGCAGCGAAAAGCGGTGCAATACGATCGCGACGGCGATTCTCATTACGATACCATCAGCGCGTTGATTAAAAGCATTCGCGGAAGCGATCCGGACGCGGCAATTTATTGGTTGGCGAAAATGCTTGAAGGCGGCGAAGACGTGCGGTTTTTAGCGAGGCGGCTTGTGATTCTGGCAAGCGAGGACGTTGGCAATGCCGATCCTGCCGCGCTTCCGTTAGCGGTGGCGACGGCGCAGGCGTGCGAACTGGTCGGGCTGCCGGAGTGTCAGTTGAATTTATCGCAAACGGTCTTGTACTTATCGTGCGCGCCGAAATCCAACGCTTCGACGCTTGCTATTGCCGCCGCGCGGGAAGACGTGCGGGAATTGCGAACCGTAGCTGTCCCGCGGCGTTTACGGGACGCTCATTATGACGGTTCCAAACGGCTCGGACATACTGGTTATCAATACGCTCACGATTCCGAAGACGGCGTTGTCGCACAGGAATATCTCGGCGTAGATCGGAAATACTACGAACCGACCAATCGCGGTTTTGAGCAGGAAATCACAGCTCGATTGCAAAAAATCCGTGAGATTCTAAACCCCAAACCGGAGCACGAAGCGTAAGCGAGCATAATAGAAGAATCCCCGCAAGAGAAACGCGAGAAATCCGTGGAACTCTAATAACTTCCGAGACGGGGCAATCTGCCGAAGAATTTGCTAACGATTCAGTCGATTTTAAGCATTTTTGCTACGAAACGAGTCGCTGTTTGTGTTGCAAACCTCATTTGCACCTAATTTTCTTAACAAAACAACCTCAGTAGCCAAAACGATTCTTTAAAAATAACCTCATTACCTCATT
>JAIRYX010000146.1 GCA_031267635.1 Planctomycetaceae bacterium | reverse complement strand
ATACCGGAAATAATAAAAAATAAACAAAAAAAATGCAATACCAAAATATCTAAACAATAATTTCCCCGACTATACTACGCAATCAATATCGATTGCCAAAACTTGTGTTAATACTTTTGATTAGACCTTTTCTCTAACTTCATATCAGGTTGTTTAGGCAAAACAGGTGAATACAAAATAACTGTTTTTTGAATAGTGTTCGGTCTATTGATAGGGTTAGAGAAAAGGTCTATTATGTCGGTATGATGGATGATCAAGGAACGGTGCAGCTTGTCAATGTCTCCAAAGGCGTTTCGCCGCTTATCAGCCCGACGTCGAAAGAATACAACGAACGTCTGGAAAAAAAATTCCAAGACGCGGGCGGCGTGGTTCTTTTTATTAAAAAGGGGGAATTGAGTTGTCGCAATATTTCCCTTTGACACGTCGAAAAAATAAAGTTATGATATGTATCATGTTTTGATTGTTTGGTGTTATTTGTTATACTGAATACTGTTGAAAATTTGGTTTTTGTTCTGCATGTGAGTCTTTAAATGGGCATTGCAATAAAAAACAAAATTTCAACCGTGAAAAGTATAAACATAAAATTAAAGGAGAGGAAGTCATGAACAAAAAAGTTACACGCCGGGTTGTACTCGGAACCGTTACCGCTGGTCTCGCCGCAGGTCCGTTTGTGATGTGGTATTTTAGGCAAGGTGCGTCTAAATTATCATATTATACCCCTTTTGAGATTGATGTAAAAAAAATTCAAACATACACAGATTTATCAGAAAAAGATATTAGACGTGCATATGAAATTTTTTTTTCCGAACGTCAGAAGTGGGAAAAATTTAAAGGATTTAAAGCTGATGTAAAAATAACTACTGAAATAAAAGAGGCATCAAATGACAAGAAAGTTTTTGATTGCCAAGGATTTTTGTCTTTTAAGTTAAAAAATCTTGGTCTAAATGGTGAAAATTTTTCCTGTAAACTGGATTATTCAGATAATCAAAGTCGATGGTCGCTTGAAATGAGTGAAAATAAACAGAATTTTCAGGGTGATAAGACTCAACTGCGTGTTGAACCGACATTGTTGCCTACCATGTTTACATTACCGCAAATGTCACTTTTATCTTTAACGAATCAATTTTTAACACAAAGAGAAGGAGCTTGGATCCCATTTTCTTATTCTTCGGAACAGGATTCATACTTATTTAAATCAATTAAAAAAAATATTTATGATGAAGAAGTACTGTTCTCCAACGGTCATTTCAAAAGTTGTACTTTAGCAGGAGGAGGGTTTGTTTATGATGATTATATTGAAGTAACCCATCAGTTTGATTTTCCATCTAAAATTGTTTTTTCTGTGGATAAAGATGGAATTAATAGAAATTGTACGACAGATTTTAAAAATATAAAACTTATATAATTTTAAATTTAATAGAAAGTTGAGGATATTATGTCTAACATTGATTTATCTGGTACAAAATTAAGATTTGCTGAAACCATGTCGTTAAGCGATGATTCAGATCAGTCTTGTATTTTAATTGGTTGTTCTGCGAATTGTAGAAATCAAACTTGTGCAGTTGCACGATGTGCGACTTTGTGTAAGACAGTTTGCTCAACACCGCTGTTATGCTAATGCAACAAATGTAGGAGGATAAAAGGTATGGCTCTTCAAATAGCGCGTTCAAGTTTTTCATGTGAACATATCATCAGTGATAATATTGTTTATATATTAAATCCTATGTACAGAATGCGCAATAAAAAAAATAGCGTTCTGCTTTATGGAAATGAAGGAGTAGGATTATATCATTTGCATCGAACTGATGCTATTATTCTTGCATTATGTAATGGTGCTAATACTGTTGCTGATATTGCAAAGCTTACAACATGTTTTGCTGAAGGCGATTCTATTGAAGAAAAATATAATATAAGCATAAAAAATATAAAACCATTGCTTTTTTTAATGGCTAAAAGTAAAAGAGAACAAGATGGAGATATAAATTCTCCATCTATTTTTCCTTCAGACGCACCTATACTATCCATAGAAAAATATAAAAAATATTTTGATGACTATTATCCACCAATTTATGATCCAAGAATTTTTCTTCCTAAAAATGATGAAGAATTAGTTTGGTTATCTAGTAATAGTCAAAGAGAAGAAAAACCTTTAGTAATTACTTGGCACATTACTTCAGAATGCTCAACAGATTGTAAATATTGTTATTTACAACGTAGGAAAACAAAAATTCTTTCCAAACAACGTTCAATAGAGTTAATACGTGAGCTTGCACAATTAGAAATCTGGGGATGACACCTTACTGGTGGTGATGTTTTACTCAATCCACATCTTTTAGATATACTTTTTGAAATGAAAAACTTTGTTTTGTTCCTATAACTCTTTGTACGAAGAGTTTTCTTAATAAACAAACTGCACAAAAATTAAATGGAACAGAAGAGTATTTTTGCGGTGATGTTACACATCAATCCATTATGGAAGTTTGGAGTGGAGACCGCCTTAAAGAAATGACGTATGGTATACCGTGGGAAAAATTTCAAGGACAACCGTGTTATGATTATGAGGAACGTGAAGAATGTCATAACGTTATGGGCTACTGTATCCGTGATCTTGCGGCTCATTATGGTAACATCTACCAACCGCCGCCGAACTGCTATCGGCATGACTTGCCTTTCGTCCGGCAAGTCTGATTGGTATAACAGCTTTTGACTTTTATTGCGTCAATGATTTTTTTCAAAAAATGAGGGAGATGTTTAATTGATGAGTTGATTTTGATTCTTCCTGTTATTACAATTCTTTTATTGGTCAGCTCGCAAACCAAATTGAATCATCATTTACGATATGCTGTTCCAATCTTTCCATTGTAATTGTCCGCATTTTTTTGTAAAATGATCCGTATCTTTTTTTAGAAGGTAACTATTCAGTTGCCCGAACGGCTTTATTATTGCAGCCCTTATTTATCAAGTTTCCCTTAGTAGCCAACAAAGCCCTCAAAACGCGCCCTTATGCCCTTATTTTTCGTTCAAATTTTTTGATAAAAATCCATTATCTCAAAAATAAGGGAATCAGGGAGCAATTCGGGCTACTAAGGGAAGTTCAGAAAAACAAGGGCGGCAATAATAATATTTTCCACTAAAATGACGGCAACTGAATAATTACAAAAAATCAACGAACAGTGACTTAATTTAAAAAACTTATTTGTGTAACATGAGTAAATAAAATCATTGGTTCACAAAAGACGTTACACTCAACACTTTGCATTTTATGGAATAATCATAAACTATGTTTTTTTGTAAACGATTATCGGAGAAATTGACGATTCACGGCGGACGGCGGCAGTTTGTTTTGTCCGGCAAGACGGGCGATGTGTTTTTCGCCGATTCCGTGCGAGGCGTTTGTAAAGATGTCGAATCCGCGCTGCTTTACTATGCGGTGTTGCAGGATTATGAAATCGCGTTTGTGATTGAACCGGATATGACGCTGCGGTTCGCAACGCCGGAGATGCAGGAAAAATATAAAAACATCACCGAAGGAAAAAGCGTCGATACGAAAAAAACGTCAAAATCCGTCAAACGCGGACAGAGTGCCGCACCGAAAGAAACAGCGGACAGTGACGCGGAAAGTACGGAAAACAAACCGGATGCGTCGGCTGCCGTGAGTCAAATTCAACAGAACTCGCTTAGCAAAGCTCAATCTATTTTCGACGGTATCCGCAATCGGTTGATACCGCATCAGACAAAAACGTTTATCGTATTAAGCCGAGCGGGACTCTTGATGCAATTCGGACAAGACGGCGATTTAACGGAAGCCGCCAAACAAAAAATTCAATCCGTCCGTCATTGGGCGATGACGAGCCCCGGCAATCCGCAAACATGTTCGATTCTTCTGGTGAACGATACGGTTTTGGATAATTTTCATCTTCTTTCCCGAAGATTGGTAAGCGGCATCGACGACCGTACAACAGCATTTTGCATTGAATCGCCGGACGAAACGGAAATCCGGTCAATGCTTGTTCGGCTCAAATGCCGTTATGGAATGACCGGTAACGTCAGAAAAACCGCCCGACGTTTAGTGGTGCAATGCGAAACCAAGAACGATGGCTTGTATAATCTTGCCGAGCATATCAAAGTAAAAATGCAGCAGAAAGTCAAGCCGTCCAAACTTGAGGAATTGTTTGAGGACAAGGAAGAAGAAAAACGCCGGAGAACGTTGGAAGAAGCAAAATGGGAACTCAACAGTTTAGTTGGACTTGCGACGGTCAAAGCCAAAGTGAAAGAGTTGGTCGGGCTTGCCGGAATGATTAAACGAAGACAAGACGCCGGTCAGGAAACGTCGGCGTATTCGCTTCACTCGCTTTTGACGGGAAATCCCGGAACCGGAAAAACTGTCGTTGCGAGAATTTTAGGAAAAATTTATTACGGTCTCGGTTTGCGAACTTCGGATAAAGTTGTTGAAATTTCCGTTGCAGATATTTCAAGCGAGTATAATCCCGGAGACGTTACCGCGAAATTGCGAGGAAAAATCGCCGAAGCCATGGGCGGAGTGTTGTTTATTGACGAAATTTATCAATTTGCAGACAACGACTGGCTTAAAGAAGCGTTTGAAAACGTTTTAATGAAAACGATGGAAGATTATCGCGACCAATTGACCGTGCTGGGAGCGGGTTACGGCGGCGAGTATTTGCAAAAGACGCTGAAAATAAATCCCGGCGTTCCAAGACGTTTTAATCATCCCGACAACACGATTGAGTTTCCGAATTACAATGTTGAGGAATTGCTGGAAATCACCAAACGAATGTTAAAAAAAGAAAATTATCATTTTACAAAACAAGCGGAAGACGCGGTCAAAAAATATATCGAAGGACGAATCCGTGTCGGGAAAATGGAAAACGCGGGAGGTGCAAGGAATCTTGTTGAAACGGTGATTAAAAACGCAGCGAAACGGGAAGAATATGAAAAAATTGATTTTTTCGATATTCCATCAATTAAACGTGGCGGAACAATCGACGAAATACTTGACGAACTCGGCAGCAATTTCATCGGTTTACAAAGCGTGAAAGATCAAATCAAACGGATTGCCAAACGAATTGCGTTCAATGAGCGGGAAGGATTAACGACCGACGGAAAATACAACATGCAGTTTATCGGCAATCCCGGAACCGGCAAAACGACGATTGCCCGATATATGAGCCGCGTTTTCAATGCTGTCGGGTTGATTGAAGGAATTGATGTTGTCGAGGTTTCCGCAACGTCGCTGAAAGGTTCTTATGTTGGACATTCCAAAGACGCCGTTATTGCGGCGTTTACAAAAGCGAGAGAAGAAGGTAAAGTTTTATTTATTGATGAAGCTCATAATCTTTACAGCTCCGACCCGCGTCATCAAGACAGTTTTTCACAAGAAGTCATTGCAACAATTGTTCCGCAAACGACCGCGCCGCAAAACGCTCGCGTTTTTACGATACTTGCCGGTTATCCCGAACCGATGCGGAATTTAATGAATGCCGATCCGGGGCTGCAGAGACGGTTTCCGTTAATTATCGAATTTCCCGATTACTCCGCCGAAGAATGTTTTGCGATCTTGCGGAACCGGCTTGCAAAGAAAAAGTTTAATATTGATTCCGATGCGGAAACGGCATTGCATGAGTTGATCAATCAAATGAAACGCACTCCGAATTTCGGCAACGCCGGAACAATGGAATCGTTGGCGGAAACGCTTTTTGACAACCATCTTATGCGCGACGATGAAAGTAAAACAATTATGCCGGAGGATTTGCCTGAAGATACTTCTCCTACTTAAAATTTCGTATCCTATCACTGGATTGTCGCGAATGTTTTGTCGGAAATTGTCTTTGGGGAATATCGGAACGGGAAAAAAACAGAAATAGTCGTTCGCCAAAAGCTAATTGGAGGTCTCCAAAAGTCAATTGGAGGTCTCCAAAAGCTAATTGGAGGTCTCCAAAAGCCAATTGGAGATCTCCAAAAGTCAATTGGAGGTCTCCAAAAGCCAATTGGAGATCTCCAAAAGTCAATTGGAGGTCTCCAAAAGCTAATTGGAGGTCTCCAAAAGTCAATTGGAGATCTCCAAAAGTCAATTGGAGATCTCCAAAAGCCAATTGGAGGTCTCCAAAAGTCAATTGGAGGTCTCCAAAAGCCAATTGGAGGTCTCCAAAAGTCAATTGGAGATCTCCAAAAGCCAATTGGAGATCTCCAAAAGCCAATTGGAGATCTCCAAAAGTCAATTGGAGAACGGTTTTCGCCTCAAGGAGACCGAAAATCAGTAAAAATTACAGGATTTTGAGTATTAGAAGAGGATTTTCAGAGATAAGAGGAGACTTTTGGGATTCAAAGGGCAGAGGAAACTCCTGAAAAAGATCGTCCAAAAATCCCAAGAGCAATCTCCTGTCCCTCAAATCTCTTTTGTCCCTAACGTCTCTTATTAAAAATGAATAATTCTCTTGAAACAACAAAGATAAAAATTGTCTTGTCACGGACGACCGACGAATTTGATTTAGACCTTTCCGCTTTTTTGCTTGGCAATAACGGTAAAGTCCGCAACAATACCGATTTTGTTTTTTATGAAAACACTTCCTCTTCCTGCGGCGGCGTTAAACACAGGCAAATGGATCAAGGCGAATCTCTACTCGTTGAATCCGATAAACTTTCCGATGATATACGTAAAATTGTTTTTACCGTGTCTATCCGTGAATCCGCAAAACAGAATTGGAAATTTGAACAATCGAAAAACGCTTGCATCGTTTTGTACGACGGCAATAATATGAAATCGCTCTATTATTTGCGGGAAGACTCGCCGGACAGTACGGCTTTTTCCTTTATTGAAATCTATCGCAATCAGCACGGCTGGTGCTTTCGCAATTTGTGCGAAGGAAGTCGTGAAGAACTACCTAAAGTCGCGGAACGTTACGGCGTAAAACCGTTATCGGTACAGCAGATATGCCGTGCTCTCGATGAATTGATGATACTTTTGGCGGAGAGCGGAAATTATCATTCTGCAAAGACGGAAGTGCGTGACAAGTTGGAAAGTATGATTCGTGAAATCAACCGGATTCGAGAAATCGCGGCTACCGGCGAAACAATCGGAACAGTCAATTCCGTTTACGGACTGATTGAAGATTTATGTCTTTGGCGGGAAAATTACCGCAATACAAAAAATGTAAAGAACATTCCGCTTTGGCGTTCGGACAGTTGGAGCCGTTGGCAACAAGCCGAGCAGGAGAACGAATTTAAAAAACGAATTATGGAACGGTTGCCGAAACCTCAATAATAGGGAAACCGTTCATAAAATTTCTGATTATTTCGTTTTTAGGGGACAATATTTGAAAACGCAATAAACAACTATGGCGTCAGTTTCCCAAAGCCAAGTAAATCCGCACTTGGCAACTGCATCGTGACCCGAACAGCTTTACCATTGTAGTCCTTATTTATCAAGTTTCCCTTAGTAGCCCCAAGTAGCGCACCAATATTTATGCGTCCTGATTCCCTTATTTTTCGTTTTTTTTGTAACAATCCATGATCGAAAAAATAAGGGCATCAGGGTGCGTTTGGGGATTTTGTTGGCTACTAAGAGAAATGTGATAAATAAGGGCTACAATGGTAAAACCGTTCGGGTACGGATAATTTGATATAGTTGTCGTGCGGACGTATTTGAGTTAAGTTGGGCAACTGAATAGCTACAATTATTGTAGCAAAACTACTACAAAGTCGCGCAATTTCACTTGACATTTTTCATATCAAGGGAAATTGAGGAACTCCGTAATAGTTCCTTCCACGGTAAGAAATTGCCATTTATTCGTTACTGATATTATTACAAACGAAATAAAAGTACAATTCCTCGCCGTGAGACGTATATCATGGAGACTTTGCTTCTCCGCCGTCTTTGGAACCGAATGCGCCCCAAACGCCGTACGGCGACTGTCCCGTCTTGACGCATCTTGCTGTTAAATCGCCGCAATCAATCGTCGCGGAAATAAACCGTACCGAACCGTCTAACGCTCCAACATTAACTCCGCCGGAATGGTACGATGTCGGCGGAAGGACGCCGGGATCGGAAGAACCACTCCCAGAAGTACAGCTTGGACCGTTTGGCGGAATAATGGTATTAAATGCTCCGAAAATCGGTTCGCCGCTCAACCAACGGTGTCCTGTTCGGTCATTTCGGGCTGTTACCGTCGTGGAATATTCACCGTTAGCGACTATGAGGGCAACGCAATTTTGGGCATTAAATGTTGCGGGAACCTCGGTTGTACCGTTTGTTGCCGCTTCAGCAAAACCGGAAATGACGGAGGCGACGCCTTGAGCAAAAGAGGAGTGAATACCTCGTCCTCGACCATAGTGAGCAACCCGTTCACTGACTCCCGCCGTGTTGGACGTTCCATCGGTAATCGCGCTTAAATTGTGCCAGGCGAAACTTGAAAATACCCCTCTTTTGTTATGACCGCCGCCGCTAGGCAGAGTATCGCCGCGTCCGGGAAAATCGCCTTCGCAGAAAACATAATTGTTTCGCCCATAATAATTCGACGGTGCTTCCGATCTGCCTTCCGAAGGACAAAGAGCAAAAGTAACAACAACATTACGGGCAACGGGAGAATTATTACCGCCGTTGGGATTATCCGCCGCAACACGCAATCCTACCCAAGTACTGCCGTTGCGATAATTTTTTTGAGCATCGACGATGCTTTCATAAAGCGGCATCTGTTCCAGATCGGGTAAAATTCCGACCCAAGCGGAAACACGCCGATTTTCTGCGTTTCCCGTCCAATTGTTGGTTCCATCCATGCCGGACATTCTGGCAGGTAAGGAATCGAATTTGTCATGGTAGTTGTGGATCGCCAACCCAACTTGTTTAAGGTTGTTTGTGCACTGCATCCGTCTTGCCGCTTCTCTTGCCGCTTGAACCGCCGGTAGAAGTAACGCAATCAAAACGCCGATGATTGCAATCACGACAAGTAATTCAACAAGCGTAAACGCTCCGTTGGATGCTGAATCGTTTTCCGCAAAATCGTTTTTCGCGGAACAATGGGTTGTCTTTTGAGATTTCATGGGAATACCTCCTCAATTGTTATAGTAATAGTTATTGAAACGGGGAGCGCGGGCTTCCAAGCCCGCACAGGAGGCGGACAAGACGTCCGCGCTCCCAGTGGGGAAATTAGGTTACTGTTTCAATTCAATTTTGACGTTTTTATCTCCCGAGGCAGGAATCGTAACTTTAATATCCGACGATTCGCGGCTTTCGTATTTGGAAGGTAAAATGTTTTTTTCTGGATGCGGCGGCGTCATATCTTCGCCTGTTTCCTTGTCGATTACCTTTGTCGGCGGTCGTCCGTATTTTTCAAACTTCACAACGGTTACGATAAATTCGCCCGGTGTAGCGCCGTCTTGCGGCGAAAGTGTAGTCAAAACGAATTGACCTTGCGCATCGGTCTGTCCTGACGCCGCCCGCATATTACTGCCGCCCGACGCAGGAGAAAATGAAACGCTTGCTCCGTTGACCGGAACGCCGTCCCGTGTTACAACACCTTGAACCGGAGCCAAACCGCTGAGTTTTGCTTTCGGAGCGCAGCCGTACAATAACGAAGCCGCACTGAAAACAAGTAAAAATGCACAATATTTTTTCATGATCATCAATTTCATGGTCCTAAATAAAAAGTTAAAATGGTTGTTGATTGATTGCGTTTTTGTTACTTCCGCGTACCTCACACGAGAATACAGTCTCTGGAAAGTAAAACGCAACCGGATATTTTTATTCAAATTGTCAATCGTTTCATCAGAGACTTTTCGATTCTTTACCGGCAGGCGATCCTGCGGCGCCCCAAACGCCGTAACGGGATTGTGAAGTTGGGGCTTCCGGTGCGGTGGTTGTCCCGCCCGGCGGCAGGTTCAATTCCGAACCGACGTCAACCGTGTTACTGACAAACCGCGTTGCCCCGTCGCAGAGGACAAGATTCACACCGCCCGAATGATTACTTGAAGCCGAAACGAGCGTCCGGTTATTTTGAAAACCGTTGGCGACATTAGTTTCACTGCATGCAGGGGAATTGGGCGGCAAGATCGTTTGAAATGTAATGAAGAAGCTTGCCGCATCCATCCAAGAATATCCGCCGGTATTATTCGACCAACCCTCAGCGACAACCGCACCGGGACCGCCGGGAACAGTATCTTCAGTACCGTTAAGGATTGCATTGGAACCATCCAAATCGGTAGTGAGACATGTTTGCGGATTGAGAAGCCTCGAATTGGAATGAAACACCCCCGAGACGTAATGAATTCCCGAACGAAGATCATTCGGCTTTCCGCCGCCGCAGTTACGCTCGCTTGCTAAAACGGTGTTACTGGTTCCGTCAATGATAACACCTAATTTTCCCCAAATACCGATCCCGGTAGCAATACCGCGAAAATCGTCGGCGCCGCTCAATGCTCCAGAGGGCCAATCTCCTTGACTGACTCGATAGTTAATTCGAGCCGGCGCAAGTTCGACTGGTTTTGGGTTGTTACCGTCGGAAGGACAAAGAAAACCCGGAATAACTGCTCGATAAGCGGCAACCGACGGAGCGTGCCACGCCGGTGAATTGGTGGGAGCTTGAGCATCTCCGGCAGCGATCGTTGTCGGACTGCCGTAAATTGCGTCATAAACGGCAGTTTGCTCCATACCGGGAAGTAGAGAGGAAAAGAAAGTGAGAGGCGGACTGCCGCCTCCACTGCGGTTATAACCTTGCGACGGCATCGCGCTGTTATTCCGGTCCATGTAATTGTGAAAGGCAAGGCCGATCTGTTTGAGATTGTTAGCACACTGCATTCTTCTTGCCGCTTCGCGTGCAGCTTGAACCGCAGGCAACAGAAGTGCAATCAAAATCCCAATGATTGCAATCACAACAAGCAATTCGACCAGCGTAAACGCTCGGCGAACAAAAGATTTTTTTCCAAATCGGGCAGAAAT
>JAIRYX010000110.1 GCA_031267635.1 Planctomycetaceae bacterium | reverse complement strand
AGTGACTTTATGACCGACAACTGATGATAACGCGGGAAAATCTGTTTTTCGGTTTTCCTTTTCGTCTTTGGGTTTTCCTCAATGACAACTTGGGCATAGTTTTCAATGATATTTGCGAGACTTAATTTTGTGAAAATCTCTTTCCAGAGATAGTCTGTCATCATTCCGTTTGGGTTTGGCGGATTACCTGCTCCATCGTTGTAACCTTTGTCGAACGGCAAGAACCACGAATTTTTTCCCGCCAACTTTGTGCAGAATTTTATCCGCTCATCATCAACCGCAAAATGCACCATACACCGTTTGAAACTAAACAACAATTCCTTCGGGTCACGGTCAGTCTTGTATTGATAGACTGCGGTTTCAACGTTTTGTTTTGTAAGTTGGTTTTTCAATTCGCAGGTGATAACAGGCAAACCGTTGACGAAGATACAAAAATCCAATGCTAAGTGTGTATTGTATTCGCTGTATTGAAGTTGGCGTGTTACGCTGAAAATGTTTTTGTTGAACATCTCTTTAGCTTTCGGGTTCTTTTCCGACGGGATCATGTAGAACATAATGAGATCGGCGGGATAAATTTTTATGCCGTTGCGTAACACGTCAACTACACCGCGTTTGGTAATTTCGCCTGTAAGTCTTGCGAGAAACTGTTCACGTGTTGTTTCGTTATTGCGAATGTTGAGTTTTTCAACTTGTTCCGGTTGGGTATCTTCCAGAAAACGAAAAAGCCGCGTTTCGTCGATAGCGTAGTCTTTGTTGTAGTCTGTATTCACGCCTTGCTCGTAACCGTTTTGTGTTACGAGGTGATTGACGATAAGGGTTTCAAACCCTGATTCACGTGTGTTCGTCGGCATTGTTTTATCCTTCGTTGGGAATTTCATATTTTGAACGAACCTTGACATTGTTCACGGTTTCACAGTATTCCGAATTATTCATCAGCATTATCGTCTTCCTCTGTTTCTTCCGAATCTTCGCTCACATCGTTCGCTGTTTCACTCGCCGTTTCATACTTCGGCACTGTTACTCTGCGCACATCCAACTTGCCCGTTACGACATCGCTAATCAGGCGTGTTTTGTACTCTTGCAAAAGTTCAATTATAATTTTCTAAAATTGTACGGATACCATTAACACCATGCAAGACGTTCTTTGCAATACTCATCGACTTCGTTCAAAATTCCCTCTTCGCCTGTAAGATGAAACGGTTCATAGCCAATCGCGATAAACTCAAGAACATTTGTCTTGCGGTCAAGTTCAAGAAATTCCTTGATCGTTATTTTATGCCGTTGTCGGTAAAGCCGAGCGATTTGCATTTGCATTGTCGCAACAGGGTCAATTTCACGCCACATATAATGCTTCTCCTCTTATATTTTGAGCCACCGCTCATCATCGCCGCATTCTTCGGCGTCCAACATATCCAAAACATATTCTACACTTTCAAGCGAAAGATACGACTTCGGATTCATCAGCAAGGCATAAGTTTTTGTTGCCATAAACCGGCGTACTCCCTCTGTTGTTGAGATATTTTTCTGTTCGGCATAACGGCGGGCAACTTCCGCCGCTGTCATATCCGCAGAAAATTCCATTGCTTGCGTCAATTGCTCCGAATTCATTGTATCACCTCTGTTTTGATTCTCGTCAAATAGTTTACCGCTTTATCTGTGCCGAAAAATATCTGGTGCGGCAATTCATTCGGCTTGATTATTTTGAGAAGAATATCAATCGCATCATCGCTTCCGACATCGCCGTAACCGCCGAAGAAATAGGTTTTGATTGACAGGTTTGTCCGGTCATTTGCCGTCGGACCGATGACAATATCGTATTCGTGCCGACAATCCGCGTTGGTACGATTTGCCCCCACAAATAGCATCCATTCTCTTGTCGGTTCTGGAAACTCTTTCACGGACAATTCCTCCGGTATTGCTGTTGGAAATTCGTAGGTATAAAGCCGCATTTTTATATCTGATTCCGTATCGGTTTTATTTTGTCGGGCGATAATCATTTCGCGATTGCGTGCAGCGATACTTACGGCATGTTCGCGGTTTTGTGTTGTGTAAAACCCGCGTCCGAAATCTTTGAACGGCTTACCGCAATTGACATCGATTCTATCAAAATCATAGATAGTGCCGTGATACAGAATAAGAGATTGATTTGACATTTATCTCAACACCTCGTCAAAATTAAGGCACAACATCGGTGCGATGAAATTTATCTTTTTAAGGCAGTGTTCCTCATTCATTAAGTCCTTAAAATCCTTTTGTCCTCAATGTCTCGTTTTTAATAAAAAACAAAATTGAAAGTGCGAGGAGTATAAAATAGCAATATCTACAAGTCCTTCATAAAAAACGGTTTTTCATGAAGGACTGATAGAAAAGTTTCAAATTGATTTGAATATTGTTTACTTTAACTCTTCGTTTTCATCTCCTTGCGGTCGAATAGACTCAAAATATTGCCGGATCATGCGGCGTTGTCCGAGCGGGATTGGTTCGTTTTCCAAAACGGATTCGGATATTTTTTTGCTTTCTTTGTACACATCTTTATAAGGAATCCGTGACATTTCCTCGTTCCCTTCTTTTGAGGTGATTTTTTCAAATTCGGACGGTCCGTTGCCTTGTATTCCGGTAATCTGTTTCATTTCCCGATTGCCGTCGAGATTCGTTTCTTTACCTGTGTCAGGTTGTCCTGCCGTACCTCGCCCCCAGTTTTTACTCGGATTGTTGGATTTACTTGTGTTGTTGCTTCCATTTTTGTCGCTAGGATTGCTACACGAACCGTTGCACGAACCGGCGCAGTCCGATTTGCAAAGTCCCAACAACGCAAGTTTACTTCCCAACGACTGGCAAATTCCTTTGCGCAATCCTTGCGATTTGCAGATTCCGGCAATGTCGCACGCCGATTCTTTCGCTCCATCACAATTTCCTTCTTGCAGTTCTTCGGCAAGTTTGTCAATGAGTTTAAGCAACTTGTCCTGACCGCGTTTTTGCATTCCAGCGGTGGCTTTTTTCAATTGCGAAGAAACCGCGTTCCGTTCTTGTTTTGACATCTGTGAAGAGTCCATTTTTTTAAGATCTTCGGCGGCTTTCGCGTAATTTTTTTCTTTTAAATGCTGACTTGTCGACCGTGACGCTTCCGCCGCACTGAGCGCATCGGCGATTTCCTGCATAGAAGCGTCCATTTGCTCAAGGTTGTAATCGCTCATCGTTTGGTTCATCGTCGCTTCCATCTCGGACATCACCGCCATCGCCTCGCGCGGATTCGCTACCGCATCTTCGAGCTTCATTTGCGATTGCTCTAGCTTTTCAGCGAGTTTTTGTAACTCTTTTTCGTCTTTGTGTTCTTCGGCTTTTTCCTTAACCCATTCGACAAGCTCTTTTTTCAGAATCTCCGTACTCTCGACAACCGCTTGAACCGGCAACGGTGCGGCTTCAGCAACCTGACGCGGATTGATTATCGGCGAAACCGCACAAAGAATCGCCGTTGCGAACAACAGAAGAACCGTTTGTCCAAAATTTCTCGGCAGACGATACGGCACGACTGATTTTGCGTCAACTTTTGCCGCATACATTGCTGCGTCGGAAATTTGCAAACGCTCAATCGGCGTCTGCGACGGTTTCGCAATCAGCCGCAACGCCGTTAAAATACGATCTTTCAGCCGATAATGTGTGTCGATTTTCTCCGCCGAATTTTTTGCGTCCGACGGAAGAATCCAACCGACGATTCCGCCGAGAAGTAATCCGAAGATTAGGCAAATACCCAAAACCCCCCAGCCATTCCACTGCGGCAACCATCCGGGAAACTGTGCGATGATAACGATCAACGCAACAACCGCCGCATAAAAAATTCCACAACACAGCGACTCAAACAAACGCTGCATCCGATTTCGACGATTAACCGCTCCGAGAGACTCTGTAATGATTTTTTTTGTCATAAGATTTTCCTCTGTTTTATGAGTGACGATTTTTTTAATGCTTGTGAACTACGATGACGATAACTCATTCCATTTGAAGGTTCGGTTTTTATGAAAAACGCTTTCATTAACAAAGGGGCTTTGGAGACAGATGAATGAGAAATACCGCCTTAAAAAACGAATTTTCAAGTGTGGAAGAAATTCATTATAATAATATCGTTGTCACATCACAAGCCGTAGAGATGAAAATAGGAATTTTTTTTGAAAAAATGTAACTATTCAATCGCTTCTGAATTTTGCTGTTTTGAGTCATAAACTATGTGGTTTTAACTCATGTTACGCAATGTCTCAATTCAGTCTGAAGTATGGATGGTTATCTATTTCGGGAGTACAGAATAATAACTCCGCATTACGCTGCAGAGTTATCCGAACGGCTTTACCATTGCGCCCTAAGTTGCCCTTAGTAACCAACAAAGCCCTCAAACGCGTCCTGATGTCCTTAATTTTTTAGATGATGGATTGTTACCAAAAAAGCTTGAACGAAAAATCAGGGAACATTGGTGCAATTTGAGCTAATAAGGGAATTTTATAAATAAGGGCTGAAATAGTAATATGTATTGACGGTAACTACACCCCAGTTGTCCGGTACGGATTGATGTGGTTTGATCGACTGAATCGTTACATGTGTTTTTTCAGATATTGTTTCCCCAAAATGAGAAATAATCAGGGAAATTTACTCTCCTTTTGCTTTTCTTGCAAGGCGTACCTGCGACCTTGCAGCAAAAATATTTTGTTCTTTTAAATCGAGCTGTTCTTCGTTTTTTGTAAATTTTTTCAATGCCGAATTCAACAAAGCCGTTGACTTGTCGATATCCAGTTCGGAAATCGGTACAGCACGATTTGTTAGAAGCGTTACTGTATTATTGAGGACTTCAACAAATCCATTTTCGACATAATAACTTGACAAATTTTCTTTGTCTTTGATACGCAACTCTCCACAACCAAGTCGCCCGACAAGTGGAGTGTGATGACCGCCAATTCCAATTTCGCCGTCATAAAGCGGAATCGCAACAAAATCCGATTCCACATTGAGAATCGTTTCTTCAGGAGTAACAACAACACATCTCATAATTCAAACTTAAACTAAAATGTCAATGAGAAAACTAAAAAATGATAAATGGAATCCATTAATCCCATATCCCAAAGCGATTCTTAACGAAAATTGTTGTTTCTTTATTTTTTTCTCTTTGCATAAAATAAACGCACCCGCCGTCGCCAGTAATATCATAAACCGCTTGACAAACATCTTTCATCATCGCCCAATATTTTTTTTCGGGCATGTTGTCGTCATGCAAAGAATAATCTTTTTGTTGATTGAACGGTAGATCAAGGAACGCCATGTCAATCTTTTGCGTAATTTACTTCAACGCTGAAAGGCAATGATCGCAAATAATCTGATTCGTTGTCGCTATCATATTATCCCTTGTCGAAAAAGAACCACGCAAAAATAATCACCTCATACGTTGCAAAAACGTTTCCATCTGTTATTTTTTCGCAGCAGCCGCAGCGCGTTCTGCTTGTTCGGCGGCTTGTTCAACAGCTCCGACATATAAAAATGCCGATTCGGGAAGGTGATCCCATTTACCGTCGCAAATTTCTTCAAAGGAACGGATTGTTTCTTCAAGCGGCGTAATCTCGCCTTTTTTACCGGTGAACGCTTCAGCGACAAGAAACGGCTGTGACAAAAACCGCTCAATACGACGGGCGCGATGCACCACAAGTTTGTCTTCCTCCGCTAACTCGTCAACACCAAGAATTGCGATGATATCTTGCAATTCGCGGTAACGTTGCAACGTTTGCTGAACGCGGCGAGCACACGCATAATGTCGCTCGCCGACATATTGCGGGTCGAGAACCCGGCTGGACGACGCAAGCGGATCAACTGCCGGATAAATTCCTTTTTCGGAAATCGCGCGTTCCAGATAAATGAATGCGTCAAGCTGACCAAACGCCGTTGCCGGAGCCGGATCGGTTGGATCGTCCGCCGGAACGTAAACCGCTTGAACAGAGGTGATCGCTCCTTTGTCGGTCGAGGCGATTCGTTCTTGCAACGCTCCCATTTCGCTGGCAAGCGTCGGTTGATAACCGACCGCCGAAGGCATACGTCCCAACAAAGCGGACACTTCGCTTCCTGCTTGCGAAAAACGGAAAATATTATCAATGAACAAAAGCACGTCGGTTCCAGTCGTGTCGCGAAAATATTCCGCCATGGTCAACGCGGAGAGCGCGACGCGGAGTCGGCTTCCCGGCGGCTCGTTCATCTGACCAAACACCATTGTTGTTTGCGACATTACGTTTCGTCCTGTGTCGCCGATTTGTGCTTCCTGCATTTCAAGCCAAAGGTCGTTTCCTTCGCGGGTACGCTCGCCAACTCCTGCAAATACGGAAGAGCCGCCGTGCGCACTGGCGATTCGAGCGATCAGTTCCTGCAAAATCACTGTTTTGCCGAGTCCTGCACCACCAAACAATCCTGCTTTTCCGCCGCGAATGAACGGCGTTAAAAGATCAATAACTTTAATACCGGTAACGAAAATTTCGGTCTTGGTCGAAAGTTGAGCAAGTTTCGGAGCGTCCTGATGAATCGGGCGATATTCCGGCGCACTGATCGGACCGCGTTTATCAATCGGTTCGCCAAGCAGATTGAACACACGCCCAAGCGTTTCTTTTCCAACCGGCACGGATACCGGTGCGCCAGTGTCGAGACATTCCATTCCACGAACCAAGCCGTCAGTGCTTCCCAATGCCACACAGCGCACACGTCCACCGCCGAGATGTTGCTGCACTTCACCGACCAAGTGAATGACGATCCCTTTTTGTTCACTGTCGATTTTCAATGCACTGTAAATTGCCGGAAGATTATTTTCCGGAAACTCCGCGTCAAAGGTCGAACCGATCACTTGCGTGATGCGTCCAATGTTTTTTTCGGTGACTGTACTCATAAAATATTTCTAACTCAAGGATTTTGTTTCAATTTTTGTGTGGCAATCAGAATTTTTAATTATTTAAAGAATTGAATACTCAATGGATATTTCCAATAAATTCCTTTATTGGCTTTAACGGCGGCAATAATCGGAGAGACAACGGAAATAATTCCTAATACGAAAAAGGAAACGCCCGAAATCCAATAACCAAAGAGAACAAACGGCGCCTGGAGCATGAATGAAATTATCACACAAACTCCCATAATCAAGGCGTTGACAAAAGTGGCAGTAATACAATAAATAACGAAACTGATGACCCAGTTCGTCGCATTTTTTCCAAATTGATTAATTTGCGGAGAACCGTCTTTATTCATTACCCACATCACAATTGTCAAAATCATTCCCCAGCCCGGTAACAACTGAATCAAATTCATCAACATACAATACGTATTTTCAGTCATTCCCCAAAACGTTTTCTGGTTGGGAATGTTTGGTTGCGGATTTTCTTCCGGTGGGGAAGGAATATCGCCGAAATTGTCACTCACGTTTTCATTGCTCATGATTTTCTCTCAAGAAAAATTTCCAATGTTAAGTATTAGAAAGCGGCGTTTGTTATGGGATGTATTTTTTGAACAGTTTCAACCGCCCAGTGCTTGGAAACCGCTTGTCACTTCGATAATCTCATTAGTGATTTGTCCCTGACGTGCGCGGTTATATGCTGTGTTAAGCGAGCTGATCATTTGGTCGGCGTTTTCGGTAGCGGCTTTCATAGCGACCATCCGCGAAATTTGTTCATTCACGCCCGCATCAAGGAAACTTTTAAACAACTTAACCCGAAACGCATTCGGCACGACTTCTTCCATTACGCTTTGCGCCGACGGATAAAAATCAAACGGAATTTCCCCGCCTTCACGGACAACGGCTACTCCGGCTTTGTCGAGTTTTGCCTGAGCGGCGCGAATCATCGCTTCTTTACGAAGCTCTGATTCGCTTTTCTTTTCTTTTTCGTCGACAATCCCATTAGACGGCGAGTAATCCAACACATCTTCTTCCGTTACCAATTCGGTCATTGGCAGAAGCGTTTCATGCACCGCTTCCTGTTTGCTCATCGAAATAAATTTTGTGTAAATAATTTCAAGCCGGTCAATTTTTTCATCATAATATTCTTCAATATAACGCGACGCAAGTTCGTTGACTTCGTCGAAAGTCGGCTTATCTTCAAAGTGCGTGTAAAACAAGTCCGGTTCGATTCCGCGAAACCGAAACGCTGAAATTCCGCGTTTTCCTGAAATTTCCAATGTCGCAGAATCGCCAAATTCCTGTTGCAATTCGTGCCAGCGAGTCATCGACATACGAATCATATTTGCGTTGTAACCGCCGCACATGCCGCGGTTCGCCGTCAAAACAAGCAGTGCGACGTTTTTAATTTCCGCTCGCTGCTCCAGTAACGGATGCGTTACCGAAACTCCGGCGTGAGAAAGATCTTTAACCAAAGAAACAATCCGTTTGGTGTAAGAGCTTGCCGCCACCGCGCGATCCATCGCCCGTCGAAACTGAGCGGTTGCCACAAGTTCCATCGTCCGCGTAATCTTTCGCGTGTTACGGATTGATTTCCGTCGTCTGTCAAGTGTTCTTGCTTTTGCCATTTTTTGCAGCCAACTAAAAATTAACCTTTCGCAAATCGCGAATTAAACGTACTAAGTGCGGCTTCAATTTGGGATTTGATTTCATCGGACAGTTTCTTTTCGTCTGTGATTTTTTGCCACAAGTCGCGTTTTTCTGTATGGATGTAATCCAAAAATTCCGGTTCCCAATTACTAATTTGCGAAAGTTCGAATTTATCAAGAAATCCGCGAGTTCCGGCGTAAATCACCAAAATTTGATCAGTCACGTGCATCGGTTTGCCGAGTCCCTGTTTGAGCAGTTCGTTCATCCGATAACCGCGATCCAATTGCGACTGTGTTGCCGCGTCAAGATCGGAACCGAGTTGGGCAAACGCTTCCAATTCACGGAACGCCGCCAAATCAAGCCGCAAACCGCCAGCCACTTGTTTCATCGCGGGAACCTGTGCCGAACCGCCGACACGACTGACCGAAATTCCAATGTTCATTGCGGGACGCTGCCCGCGAAAGAACAAGTCCGGCTGTAAATAAATTTGTCCGTCGGTAATCGAAATCACGTTGGTCGGAATGTATGCCGACACCTCGCCTTCAAGCGTTTCGACAATAGGAAGCGAAGTTAGCGAACCGCCGCCGAGGTCGTCTGATAATTTCGCGGCACGTTCCAACAAACGACTGTGACAATAAAAAATGTCACCCGGATACGCCTCACGTCCCGGCGGCCGACGCATCAACAACGAAAGCTGACGGTACGCGACCGCTTGTTTGGAAAGGTCGTCGTATACGACTAAAGCGTGTTCGCCTTTGTACATGAAGTATTCCGCCATCGCACAACCGGCATACGGTGCGATATACTGCAACGGCGCAGCGGAACTCGCTCCAGCGACAACAACGGTCGTATAATCCAACGCTCCATGTTCTCGCAATGTTTCAATGATTCCGGCAATCGTCGATTCTTTCTGACCAATCGCCACATAAAAGCATTTGACGCCGGTGTTTTTTTGATTGAGAATCGTGTCGATGCAAATAGCGGTTTTTCCGGTTTTACGATCGCCGATAATCAATTCGCGCTGTCCGCGTCCAATCGGCGTCATTGCGTCAATGGCTTTGATTCCGGTCTGCAAGGACTGACGAACCGGCTGACGGTCAGCAATTCCCGGTGCAGGCGTTTCGACAAACCGTGTGTCTTTCGTGACAATTGCTCCTTTACCGTCGAGCGGATTTCCGAGCGAATCGACGACTCGACCAAGAAGGTTTTCGCCTACTGGAACTTGCAACAATTTGCCCGTCGTACGAGCTTCGTCGCCTTCTGCCATGCCGAGATAATTTCCCAGCAAAATCACCCCGACGCTATTTTCTTCGAGGTTAAATGCCAAACCGGTCACGCCGCTTTTGGGGAACTCGATCATTTCATTCGACATCACTCCCGAAAGACCGTAAACACGAGCGATTCCGTCGCCGACTTCAATCACTCGGCCTACTTCTCGAACGTCGATTTGGCTTTCAAATAGTTCAATTTCCTTCTGTATTACGGAAGCGATCTCGTCGGCTTTGAATTTCATGGGTGCTCCTGTCAATTATATGTTGACGCACATTAAGGAGTTGGGAGGCAATGGAGCCATCGTAAATCGTGTCTCCAACGCGGACAACAATTCCGCCAATCACATTGGGATCAACGGTGTTTCGGATGATCGGTTCTCCGCCGAGTTTCGCACGCAAGCGTCCCGCGAGACCGTCAAACAAATCGGACGACAATTCGGCGGCGGTTGTTACCGTTACCGGAATACGTCCTTTACGTTTATCATTGAGTTTGATCACTTCGCGGTACACGGCACGCACGATTTCGAGTCGTCCGTGAGACGCGAGAACTTTCAAAAATTTTAAAAATAGCGGCGACGCTTTGTCTGCAAAAACACGATCCAACACGGATATTTTTTTATCAGTGGGAATCACGGTTGACGCAAGAATAGCTTCAAATTTCGCATTAGTATTGAGAACATCGGCAATAAACGAAATAAATTCATCTACCGCCGTATCAATCAATTCGCCTTTCGCTTCAACGGCACCTAAAAACGCTTCGGCGTACATCTGGGCGATTTTTTCAATGCCGACGTCAGCAACGAGTTCCGCAGCAAACAATGCGTCCTGTTCAGGTATCGGTTTTGACATATGTTTTGGTTTTTCTGTCCACAAAGACCACAAATGTTTGCGACTTTCGTGGACAAAAATTAATTTTTTGAAAAGTCGGAAACGGCATTTTGGATTAAATTAGCGTGCGCTTGCGGATCAAGTTTTTCACGAATAATCTTTCCGGCAAGTGAAACGGCAAGATTTGCACTGCGTTCCGCCAATTCCTGTAACGCACCGTCGGTTGCCGATTCAATTTCTTTTGCGGCGCGGATGCGTTCCGCTTCAGCAACTTCGCGGGCTTTAGCGATAATGGATTCACCAGCGCGTTCCGCCTCTTTTTTTCCAGATTCGACAATCGCTTTCACTTCGCTTTCGGCTTCCGAAAGTTTTTGCTGATATTGATTCAGCAATTCTTTTGCATTGCGGTTTGCGCGTTCCGCCTCCAAAATATTGTCGGCAATCGCTAGTTCGCGTTTATCGAGACCTTCAATAATCGGCTTAAACGCGAATTTCGTCAACAAGCCGAATAAAATAAGGAACACGACCACTGTCCAAACGGCTGTGTTCGTTTGCCATGTTCCGAGCGGATTTAAATCAGAGTCGCCGTGTTCGCTTTCTTTATTATTGGACAACGGCGCAAAATCGCCCGCCGCCGATTCAGCGGATGCAAACAATGATCTGTTATACGAAATTTCGGATGCGATGATCGTTTCCGCTGTCATTCCCACCATGAGAATAAGCAACAATAAACTTAAACCGCCAATCATAGCGTTCTTAAAAATAGTCATGGGACCAATCGCTTTTTTGAATCTCTTCCACACACATCACGTTTCAAAAACGCTGCCGCGCGAAACAATATCGTTATCTTACTTCAACAAGCAAATCACGAGTGCGAACATGGCAGCCCCTTCGACAAGAGCAGCGGCAAGAATCATCGCGGTTTGAATACGTCCGGCAACTTCCGGTTGACGAGCCATTGATTCCACAGCGGCGGAACCAATTTTACCGATACCGTAAGCGGCTCCAATCAACACGAGACCTGCTCCAATAGCACTCAGTGTGAAAGCGGTTGCGGCAGGATTTTCAGATACGGGATTAGCATCTTGTGCGAACACCGCAACCGGTGTACAAATCAGAACCAAAACGAGGGTAAACAACGCGATTTTTGCAAATTTGTTCACGGAAAATCTCCTTTTGCAGAGTGAGTTAAATTGTTTTCTCCACGAAAATTTTTGATGCTTCATGGATAGTTAAATTGTAAATATTTGTAAAAAGGCAACAAAACGGAAACCGGTATCCGATACCTGCCCCTCTGCCACCTTAAATGTTAATGTTGATGAACAGCCATGCCGATATACAACGCCGACAAAAACGAAATAATATATGCCTGAAGGAACGCAACCAGCAATTCAAGCATGTTCATAAAAACGATCATTCCGATACTCGCTCCGGCAACCGGCACCCAAAGATGTGTGTGAACCACAACTTCACGCATCACCACGAATGAAAGAAACACAGCAATCACAGTATGACCGGCAAACATATTCGCTAAAAGACGGATAGCCAACACAAAATGTTTGACTAACAAACCAAAAACTTCTATCACAAAAATCATTGGTTTGAGAATGTAACCGAGTCCGAACGGAATATCCATATGCGGCACTTGTCCCGCCCAATAACCGATCACGCCGAACTTGCTCATACCGGAACCGATGACTACAACAAATGTTGCACAAGCCACCACAGCGGTAATCGCAAGAGAACCGGTCGGCGAACCGAAAAACGGCACAAGTCCAAACAAATTACAAGTTAAAACGAAAAAGAAAAGCGTCCAAATATAAGGTAAAAAACGATCCGCCGTTTTTTTATCGCCAATTGCGGGACGCACGACTTCATCGCGAAAATAAAGGAGCATTGCCTCAAGCATATTGAAAATACGACCTTTCGGCGGCTTTCCCGTTTTTACAGCCCGCGCGAACGGAACAAGCAAGACAAGTAAAATCACAGCGACTAACACTTCAATCAGCATATAGCGAGTGAGTTGAAATGTCCCAAACGGCGTATTGAAAGACGGCAAAACAACCTCGCCGAAACCATATTCAATCGTTTTTGGGTCTTTCACATGGTGAACAATATGTTCGGTAATTTCCGCCATATTCATAATTGTTCCTCAACACATGCTTTTCTATTGTCTGTCATTTTGCGTAACTTCACAATATTTTTCGTTGCGATTTATTTACCTTTGTTTTGCACAACCTCATAGTAAAAATAATAACAGGTCAATACAAAGTTACGTCATTATATCGAGCAATTTTGCTTTGACAATCAGTCCCGTAAATTTTTCTTTAAGCGATAGTTTTCAGGCGAGTATTGGCTTGCCATAGCTTGACGCTCATTGAAAAACAATACTGAAGTCTGCTACTTAATTACCGTCCAAACTTCGACCGGCAACATTGCTAAATAAAACATCGCAAGTACAATTAATGGTTTATTTGTATCGATTTTTTCGTGCGTGAATAATATCGCAATTGCAACGATCATCGTTAAAGTCATGCGAAAAAACATTCCGCCGAAATATGCGATAGCGTTTTGTTGTTTTTGCGAGGAAAACACCGATATCAGGACAACGGACAACACGCCGCTTGCAAACATCACGCCGCCGAATAATACAATATATCTCCACGCAATTTCATTTCCGGTAATCATTCGGCATGCCAATTGAATTATCACGCCAACCGCAACAACTGTCGCTCCGGAAATCAAAATACGCACTTTATAACCACAAAATTAAAAAATTTTTCGTTGTTTACGGGATTGGAATTATTGCCCGAACTTTGATTTTCACAAAAGAATCTCAATGTCTCTATGGTTAATTCCTTAATTACTCTTTTGCAAATTTTATCAAATGAATCAACATAATCGCCATACCGAGAAACAACCCAATCAAAATACAAAGCGGCTTTGTATGAAATTTATTGTCGAGCCAAACGCCAATCACAATCGGAACTACCATTTCAATCGCCGCACTTGTCACGTTCATCGCCCACATATAACCAATCATCATTGGCGAACGGGCATAGTTTTCATTATCTTGTTGCGGGATTTTGTTTTGATTTTGAAGTTTTTCTTCCGGTGGGAAATCAGGCAGGATTGATTTTTTTTCGTTTTCTTGCATTTTGAAAAATCGACTCAAAAGTATTTTTACTTTTGCCGCAAAAATTTATATTTCTCACAGAACATGACATTATACTCATTCAAAATCGGACAGTTCAAAACGTATTCGTCAAATAATTATCAATAAATTTATATCAAATATATTAGCCGATCTGGGAAATATTGTCAAGCGGGACTAAATTTACATACATCAGAAAAATTTTTTCAAAAACTATTTTGTAACGACATTGAGGATGACATATTCACAGGGAAAATATCATAAAGCTCGATATAACCTGTTATTTAACAACCTGTTATGTTTCTGGTACAAAGTAAGCAAAGTAGTGTGTCTTTTTGTTTTGCCGCGCTAGGTTCCGTGTGGCTACTAAGTAACGAAAACAGCATTTTGTTTATTTTAACTCACGTTACGCAGATGCTCAAAAATCAAAAAACGACCCCTCAAAGTCCCAAGAGTCCCTCGTATTTCTTCGAGCGAGCGACGGAAACCGGAAATTTGACGTCGCGAACGTAAAATTTGGCGTCATAAACCGAAATGTCGGCGCCGCCAACGCAAATTATTGAAGTCAATCGCCGAATTATTGAAGCCAATAACCGAATTATTGAAGCCAATAAATGAATTATTGAAGCCAATAACCGACGTTGGGAGTTCCCAAACTGACTTCGGGACGTTCCCTAAACCCTTATCAATAAAGAATTTCGAGAAAATAAACCCCAAAAACCAAGAATTGCCGTCTCCGATGGGACGTCGGAGCCCCGCGAGCCGGCGTCCGAGAGAAAAATCTGGACGCGGGTGTGTCCTGAATGTTCACTGCTATGCGTAACATGAGTTAATCCATTCAATTGCGACAATCTCTCATGTTTTTACTTTTTCACAGAAATAAATGGTATTTGGACAAAAAACATTATTTTAGGGAACTTTTTCCGCTTGCAATTTTGTCTAACACCAAAGTATAATAGTACCGATTGCTTTTTGGTCTGTGGCTCAATTGGGGTAGCTTAATAACACTTGTCGTCGTTTCGGTTTGCATTCTTTTACATCAATAATTCCATAGCGGTGTGAGGAAATTATGTCTCATTTTTTCCAGAAAACTCGTCATCTCACTCTTGAGGTACTTGAGAGTCGGGAATTACTTTCTGTCAATACGGTCTTTGATCCATCGCCGGAAGCAATTGAATTGTTTGAGCGAATTAACCGCATGAGAGTTGATCCGCAAGGAGAATTAATGCGAATTTTTAGCGATATTGAAAATGGAATCGCTAACGATTCCCGCATTACGTCCGATTTTAAGTCGGGACACTACTCTTATCCGACTATCAATAAACTTCGCGACGAATTTGCGAAACTTACCGCCGTTGCGCCGTTAGCGTGGAATAATACCCTTTCCATCATTGCTGAAGCGCATACGGAATTGATGATCAGTCAAAAATCACAAAGTCACAATTTGAACGGCGAAACGCATTGGCAAGACCGAATCCTGCAAGCAATACCAGACGCGACTTACTGCGCTGAAAATATCTACGCTTATGGGTTGCAGCCGGAAGAAAATGGCTATAGCAGCGTAGCGTCGTTTTTGCATGAATTTCTTGTCATTGATTTTGGCGTTTCGTCGCACGAACATCGGAACAACGTCATGAACCCGAACTTGCAAAGTATGGGAATCGGACTGATGCAAGTTCCCAACGGAGTTTCGAATTTCGGTCCTTGGGTGGTTACCATTGATTTTGCCGACACGACTTCCGAAGGCGAGTTACAAAACGGCGGCTATTTGGTTGGCGTAACTTACATGGATTTCGACGCAAACGGTTATTATAACGCAGGCGAAGGTTTGGGCGAAACGCTCGTTACCGTCAAAAAAGGCGATACAGTCGTTTGCGAATTGACGGCTTCCACCGCAGGGGCGTATCAGCAATATCTTGAAAACGGAATTTACACCGTGACAGCGTCCGGCACGGAGTTCGCGGAACCGATTACGCAAGTTGTCATTATTGACGGTCAAAATGTCAAAGCGGATTTCACTCCGCAAGATCGCGGCGAAATCAAGCCGATTATTGATCTTGATAGCGCGAGCGAAGGCGTTAATTATAATGTGTCGTATTTGGAAACCGAGTCGTCGATGCCGCTTGCGTCGAGTGATGTGATTTTGACCGGCGGCTCGAGAGGATTACTTTCTTATGTGATTGTTACGCTCAATAACCGTTACGACGGCAATTACGAAATGCTTCTTGCCGATACTCGCGGAACCGGGTTAGCAACGCAATACGATTCCGCTACCGGTATTTTAGTCATTAGCGGCACGGCAAGCGTGGCGGATTATACGACAGTTTTGAAAACGCTTCGTTACCAAAATATGTTGGAACGTCCGAGTCTCGAACTGCGGACGATTGACGTCGTTGTGTCGAACGGTTTTACGACCAGCAATGTGGCGCGCACTTCGCTAAAACTCGATGCGGTGTATCTTCCCGATATGTTTGTTGAAGATGTGAAGGTGATCGAAGGCGACAACGGCACGACTGATATGATTTTCACCGTGCAGTTGAGCGAAACGCCGCGTCAATCAGTGGAAGTGAATTACGCGACTGTCGCCGGTTCCGCCGTTGAAAATATTGATTATACGCCTATCGAAAACGGAACTCTGATTCTCACGGCGGAGCAAACGACGGCGGAAATTATCGTTAAAATTAATGCGGACTACGATGCGAAAAACGACCGCGATTTCTCGCTTGTCGTTTTGAACGCAACAAACGTTCAACTTGTGCAGAGTACGGCGGTTGGTACGATTCTTGACGACGACCGCGTAACGGCTCTCGGATGTGTTGCAAAATGGGAACGCGAGGATTACGCGTTTGAAGACGGACGGCGATGGTTGTATTCGTTTGAAGCGATGTACAACGGACGGGTTACGTGGGACGGCGAGTTTAATAATCTCGACGGAATGGCGTTTCCCGAAGGCGCGAAGATTGTTATTTACGAAGGTTCAACTTACAGAGCGGATTTAACGCCGATTGTTTTTTCGACGTCCATTAACGGCAAACAACATTTGGATTTCGACGTGGTTGCCGGGTTAAGTTATCTTGTCAAAATTGAAACAGCGGACGTGGATTTGCCGCTTGGAATTGTCAGCACGCGAATGGGGCAAGTGATACGAAACATTGACAATGGTTTTGAAATTCTCGGCAATACGGATTCTCCGGATGAGTTTTTGATTGATTTCACCACGGGAGACAGTGTGCGAGTCGGTAATAACGGTCTTTATTTGTATCTTTCGCGAGATTTATACGAGCAGATTGTTCTCGGAAACGTGGATTCAAACGACTCGTTGAACATTATCGGCGGCGGCACGCGGGACGAACCGTTGGAAGTCATACCGGAAAACGGCGGCGAAAACAATCCGAGTGACGAGTATCTCATTATTGATCATGTTCCCATCAAAATTACCGGCTTGGAAACAATTATTATCACCGGACAAGAAACTTACGACAGCGTGCGTTTGGTTGCCGACGGCGGAAACAGTCGATTCACTTTTGAAAACGGAAATGCGATTCTCGTAACCGCAACCCGCGTTTATCGAACGATTGGCGTGGAAGAAGTGATCGTAACAGCCGAAGGCGACAACAATGCCGGAACAATTTATGATTTGCCGTCGAAAGATATTTTCACGTTGCAGTCGAATCGTGTTTCCTTTGAAGGCGATCGTTTTCATATTGAATTGCGGAATTTCCAAACGGTCGATACGTACACTTTAAGCGGCGGCGGTGATTTAACAAAAATTTATGGCGAAAATAACAGCATAATAGTTATCGGCGAGCAAAAAGCCGACCGAATTGACGCGACGTCTGTTTATCGGGTTTGGAATCCCGAAACGCTTATAGCAATCAATCATGACGATACCGATAATAAGATTCTTCTCATCAATTCACGCCCCGGCGATTTCTACGATTGTCAGCCGGGATATGTTACCGCGACAAACTCGCAACATTCTATTTCTTACACGATGGCGGATTTCAACGAGGTTACGATTGTATCGGTTGGAAACGGAACAAGCCGGACAAAAGTTCCTGAGCTTTCCGACGAAATCACGTTATCGCCAACGCCGGATGAAAAGTACAACATACTTGCCAAAGCCGATCAAAAGATTTACATCCCGTCCAATTCGATTTTGTTGTCTCGCCAAAATGAACCGTTAACGCAATTTTCTCTTCTCCCGCAAGCGGAAGACCCCGCGAATCCGTCGGAAGAACTATTCGCGGAGGAAGAAACTTTACTGCAGACGTTAATTGCGGATCAAATACAAAACAAACGCCAGCGAACGGATTACAATGCGTTCTTTGATGATGCGACCAACCAAAACGCGGAGGACGAAATTGATTTTGCAAAAGACCTTGCCGCTTATTATAGACAGAAAACCACAAAAGAGATTTAAGGGTAAAAGGAGTCCTTCCCTCTTCAACCAATCGCAATCGCATTCAATATTTTGGCGAGGTATAGGGAGTCGTTTAACGCACGGGAGGCAGGTTGCGCGAGGTGCGTTTGATGTTGTTCCGATTGTTCGTCTTGCATGATGTTTTTCTTTCTCTGTGCCGGAAACATGATCATCGCCTTGGTCATTGACGTCCGTCCATGCCCTGTTTACATTCGCCGTCAGCCGGCGAGAGTCACTCAGGAGCGGAACCGAGCCGTTCCCGCGGGGGAATGAGCGGCTCCCGCGGGGGAATGAGCAGCTCATTTCCGGGAATAAATCGCTCATAAAGAGTAGCGAATCTCCCGCGAGCGTTCGTGGAAGTTTTACGTTAGTCGTTATATATTAAGGAGTTATGTCGAAAATTCAGACACTCTGAAAGATTAGCTCCCCGGATAGGTCGGAAATCCAGACGCTCGGAAAGATTAGCTAGTCATCTCTGAAAAAAGGTTTTAATACTATAGTAACGTCTATCCTTCTCCAAATATGTGTTATCATTTGTAACGTTATTTGCTGTTTCTCGTTGTTTTTTATTACAAACCTTGCAATTTTGGTCAAAATATACTCAAAATGCGTCCACGTCCCGATTCTCAAAAGTCCGGTCAGTCCGAAATGTTCAATCGCCGTCTCGACGATTTCCTTTACGCAACGCACGAGATCATCCAGCTCGCACATATTAGGGAACTTCTAAAAA
>JAIRYX010000070.1 GCA_031267635.1 Planctomycetaceae bacterium | reverse complement strand
TTGACTTGACTTGACTTGACTTGACTTGACTTGACTTGACTTGACTTGACTTGACTTGACTTGACTTGACTTGCGCATAATGCGTCCTTTCATTAAAAATTTTTGTTTGAGTTTGTGATTTGCTCGACCATAAATCTTATTGCTCATCCTTAAAAGCAATTCCTATGCCAATGAGAAATTTCAATATTTTTTACTGTTTTTCCAGTAAATATCACGGAAACGCCGTGGTATTTGCTGGTTTGCTGTGATATTTGCTGGAAATCAAAGAAAACGGTCACTTCCTTTTCATTGCGAAAATACAAACAACCCACCTCGAAATGCTCCAAGTTACTTACATTCCACTGAATAGTTACGAAAGTCTTTCATTCAGTTAAATTCTCCCCAGACGTCCGGCATTTTAAAATCTTTGGGAAGCGGTTTATTATCAATTTGCGGCACGGCTTGTTTCGTATAATAATCCAATCGTTCCTGCAATTCTTTGAGTTTTTCGGGATGAGATTCGGCAAGATTGTTTTTCTCATACGGATCATCCGCCAGATTGAAAAGTTCCGTTTGAGAGGGGGCGTTTGTATTTTCCGAATTGTTCCGCTTTCCGGCAATAATTTTCCAATCGCCGACACGCAATGCTCCGCCGGTCGGAAGCGCGTGCAAAATCAATTCTTTTCGTTCCAACGGTTTGTCTTCCAGAAAAACATCTTTCAAGTCCACGCCGTCTAACGGAAGTTTCTGTTCCAATGGTGCACCGGCAATACCGAGTAATGTCGGATAAAGGTCAACGGCATGAGTTACTTGTTGAGAAACCGTACCGGGCTTAATTTGTCCCGCCCATACGACAAACGCCGGAACGCGGAGACCGCCTTCATACAAAGTTCCTTTTCCGCCGCGTAACCGTCCGTTGTCGGTGACGACTTTCGGCTGCGGTCCGCCGTTGTCGCTGGAGAAAAAAATCAACGTGTTTTCTTTGATTCCTTTTTCTTCCAACGCTTTGACAATTTTTCCAACAGCGTTATCCATCGACGCAATCATTCCGGCGTAAATTTTCCGCGTTCCTTTGAGATCGGCGTATTGCTCATACAACTCTTTTTCCGGCGGCGCCAAAAACGGACCATGAACGGCGTTAAACGGAACATAGAGGAACAGCGGTTTTGACGTCTCGTGATTTTGAACAACACGCACGGCGTCATCGGCGATGAGATCGGTAGAATAGCCATCTTCCCGAACGGTTTTTCCGTTACGATGCCAATCAAGCCCGCCGAAATGCGTATGTTCATAATAATGAATAGCTCCGCGATAGAGTCCATAATGATAATCGAAACCTCGCTGAAGCGGCAAATACTTTTCCTCAAACTCGCCGAGATGCCACTTTCCAATAATCGCGGTATAATATCCGGCGTCGTGCAACGCTTGGGCTAACGTTCGCTCTTCTACCGGTAAACCCACATTATCCCAACCGCGAATAACGCTTTGCAGACCATATCGCAACGTATGCCGTCCGGTCGTCAACGACGCCCGTGTCGGAGTACAAACCGGCTGCACATAAAACTGCTCCAATTTCAATCCCGAATCGGCGAGTTTGTCAAGATTCGGCGTTTTAATTTCCGTGCCGTGCCAACCGACGTCCGCCCAGCCGAGATCGTCGGCAAGGAAAATGACGATGTTCGGTTTCTCGTTTTTGGTTTTGTCGCTTTTCGATTTGGCGTCGTCCGCCGCATACGCAAACGTTGCGGTTAAGGCAAGTAATGTTAATGTTAAATTTACAACTCTCATTGTGATTCTCCTTTTGAAAAGAGCGGGGTAAAAATATGCTGTTGTTTCCAGTATTAAAAATATTTTTTTTCTAATTTTGAGTAAAAGTAGCTGTTAGATTAATTATGAACGTCCGGAAAGGTTCTTTCCCAAAACGTTTTGGTTTCATCGAAGTCGCTTTGCCAAAAATTCAAGGATTTGTTTTTTCGTTTCCGGGCTGTTAAACTGCGGAGACCCGTGACCGCCGGAGGAAAGTTCGAGAAAACGGCTTTCAACGTCGGCTTTTTGTAACGCTTCGTGCAATGATTTTCCTTGTTGAATCGGAACAGTTTTATCGTCCGCCGCATGAACAATCAGGAACGCCGCTGCTTGCGAAGTTACTGTTTGTAACGGACTTGAATTTTTAATCACATCTTCGTTATCAGCATTTTCACCGAAGAATGATTTTCTTACATTCGCGTTTTGCGCACGAAATGTAAGAAAATCGCTTGGTCCGCAAAAATCTACAACTGCCTGAACCGCGCTAGATTGATCAAGATTTTCTCCTTGCTCAAACTCTTTGACGTGCGCAGATGTTCCCAATGCCGCCGAGAGATGTCCGCCGGCGGAAGAACCAAACGACGCAAAATGATTCACGTCGAGATTGTACTTTTTCGCGTTAGCGCGTAACCACCGCACCGCCGATTTGACGTCAAGGATTTGCGTCGGCAGTAAAAATTCAGGACGTAAACGATAGTTGATATTAGCGACTGCATAGCCGTTTTCCGCGTAAAAACGCGACCACTCGACAAATTTCAGCAAATCTTTACTTCCATTTGTCCAACCGCCGCCGTGAATCACGACAACAACCGAAACGGGTTTTGACGCTGTTTGATAACCTTTCGGCAAATAAAGGTCAAGTTGCTGTAATGGCGACCCGTTTGTAACGTAAGAAATATTTTCCAATACGACAAAGGAATCGGCGTCTTTTTGTTTGATATTCGGTTTTGACGGCGTTTCTTCCGCCAAAATTGCACTAGCAAAAATTGACAGCACAAACAGTAACACAAAAATTTTTCTCATAGTAAGCTCCTATTGAAATTGAAATTGTTATTGATATTTTATCAGCAGATTATTTTTATTGTTATTGCTGAGCAATTAAAGCGTTCGTTGTTTTGGGAATTTGGACGGTTTTTGTTTCTTTTTCCGCCGTAAGTTTTATCAACGAAATCACGCCGGAAAACGCGGGTAATTTTGATTGATTATCCGAATCCGCGCCAACACGGTAAGCGATATTCGGTTCGCGCGGCACGAGCGACGACAACTGTTTTTCCGCAACTTGTTTGTCATCGACAAACAAAATGAATTTTTTGCCCGATGTGAATTGCGCTTTGGCTTTCACCCAACCTATCGCTTTTTCCGTCGATGAAATTTGATATTGCTCATTGTTTACGGTTGTTGTGAAAATCAGTTTGCTGTCTTCAAGTCGCAACGAATATCCTTGCGATTGACCGCCGACTGCAATGATTACGCCGTCCGGTTTGTCCGAGTTAAAAACCACTTCTGTCGTCCACGCAAGATTCGCAAAAACAAGCGACGGCGTTTTTTTCAAATCAATGAAACTGTTTCCGTCGAAACGTTTTGCCGGTTCGCCGTTTTTACCTTTCGCGACGTCAAGTTTTCCATGTACCGTGCCGTGATTTCCTTTGCCGGAAGAATCGACGATTCGCACGTTGGAATCTTTTTCAAACGTAAACTCAAGACGCACGCCCGGTTCTTTCACTGCCGGATTTGCGTTGTTATTTGTCTTGTTTTTTACCGCCGCAGGAATGTCGTCCGGCAAGCCGTATTCCCACCAATCCGGTCTGTCCGTATAGTCAGGAATCCGATAACGAACGTCCGTTTTCAATCGTTCATATTCCTGTTCGAGTTCGCGGCGAAGTCCGGCATAATTCGGGTCGTTATAAAGATTTTTTAATTCATACGGATCGTTTTTCAAGTCAAACAATTCCGTCCAATCGGCTTTGATTCCATCTTTTGTCGCATATTTAAGAAGTTTCGCGTCAAGCGTCCGCACGGCGGTTACGTCCATTACGCGAGAATTTTGTTGATGTTCGGCAAAGTATTCGTAAAACCATGATTTCCGCCAATCATGCGTTTTTTTTCCTTCGAGAAGCGGACGCCAACTTCGTCCCTGAATCTCTTTGGGAATCGGCACGCCCGCGTAATCCAATAAAGTTGGTGCGAGATCGATATTGAGAATCGGTTCGTCCACAACGCGACCTTTTGCCGTGCCGCCAAGTTTCGGAAAACGCACTAAAAACGGAATCCGTAAACTTTCGTCATACGCGCTGCGTTTGTCGCCGAGTCCGTGTTCTCCGAAATAATAACCGTTATCGCTTGTGTAAATGACGACAGTGTTTTCCGCGTAACCAAGACGGTCTAACGCATCGAGCAAGCGTCCAAGATTTTGATCGTTCGCTTGCACGCATCGGAATTTGTCGAGATTTGCCGGAACAAGTCCGTCTTCCGAAATTTGTTCTTTATGAAACGGAACGCCTTGTTTTTCAAGATAAATCGCCTGAACGTTAAGATTCGGAACCGCCCTCGCCTGTTTGCCTTCATAAAGCGTCGCGTTTCGTTCCGGCGGAATTTGCGGACCGTGCGGCGATTTGAGACCAACTACCGCAGACCACGATTGCCCCGTCTCTTTTTGATTTTCCAAAAACCGAATCGCGTAATCGGTGATCACGTCATCCACCCAGCCGACGCTCGGCGTGTCTTCACCCTGAACAATCAATGGACAATCAAAATAGCGTCCGTGTCCAATATAACTTGCGTGATAGTCGAATCCGGGACGTTCGCGTTGGCTGTCCATGTGCCATTTACCGAAATAAGCGGTCGTGTAACCGGCGGCGCGAAGTAACGAAGCGTGCGTGACGGTACCCGGCGGCAACGGACGAAAATTTGACGCGACGCCGTTTTCATGATTATAACGTCCGGTCAAAAACGCGGCTCTGCTCGGTGCGCAAAGCGACGAAGACGCAAACGCATTTCTAAACCGCACGCCGCTTTCCGCAAGTTTATCCATATTCGGCGTATCGAACCAAGGATAACGCCCTTTATCGCCTTGCTCTCTCTGCACGACGCCGACCTGATCATAACGCTGATCGTCGGCATACACGAACAAAAAATTCGGACGTGCTTCTCCTTGCGGTGATTGCTGAGCAACCGCCGCGTTACTCGCACAGATTGTTAAACATAAAAGGGTAAGCGCAAAAAGGAGTTTTTTCATTGTTGATCTTTCCTTGTTAAAAGTTCTTGATTTTTTAAATGCCGCCAAATATTAATTGGTATTATTTCGATTATTTCTGTTGTTACGTCTTGCGGCATTCGCGTTACCTGCCGCACCGGTATTTATGCCGGTCATGTCAGGTTTGCCTGTTTGCAAAAAAGTTTCAAAAGCATGAGTCAACGGATCGCCGCTTTCTTTCATTTTTTGCAGTAATAATTGCTGACGCCGTTCCAATTCCTTTTTTAATGAAACATTATTCACAAGATTATTCAATGCCTGTGGATCATCTTTGTAATCGTAAAATTCGTGAAGCGTTCGTTTTAGGAACAAATCGACTCGTGCCGCAATTTCAGGATTCTCTGCGGCTGCCTGACGCATCGCGTTAAACGTTAACCCTGCTTGCGATTCATTTCGGAAAATCAATTCTCCGTCCGACCAAGGACTAAACAAATAACCATAGCGTTCCGTGCGGATTGCCCGCATGGGAAAATCCTGCCGCGCAGATGTTTGATAAAACGTTGTATAAACGGAATCGCGTTCCGGTTGTTTTTTTCCTTGCAGAATCGGCACAAATGATTTGCCGTCCGTATTGTCAATTTGCGGCAATCCGATCGCTTCAAGAATTGTCGGCGTGAAATCAATGCCGGAAATAAAATGTGTTTCGTCAATTTGTCCCGCTTGAATAACGCCGGGCAAACGGACAATCCAAGGCGTTTGATGACTCATCCGATAGACGTTGGTTTTTGCGAAAGGAAACGCCATTCCGTTGTCGCTCAAAAACATAACCAGCGTGTTTTCTTCAAAACCGGATTCATGAAGAGCAAGTAATATTTTTCCAACCGCTTCGTCGCAACGATGCACCGACGTATAATACTGAGCGACTTCTTTGCGCACGTCAGGAATATCAGGTAAAAATGCGGGAACTTCCACTTCTTCCGGTTGAATTGTTCTGCTGACTTTGGGAAATGTTTGATTGGCATGTCTTGCGTTTGTTTCTTGTTCGCTTCCAGCAAACGGACGATGCGGGTCTTGCGAGTTTGCCATCAAAAAAAACGGTTTTCCCGACTCTTTGGCTTGTTTGAAAAAGTCCGTGCAATAAGCGTGGAATTTTTCAGGATCACGTCCGGCGGTTAATTGTTCCGCCTTAACAATGACGTCCCAATGAAATTTTTCAATCGGGGCGAGATGCGGCACTTTTGCCATAATTCCTTTGAAATATCCCGCTTTTTCAAGCGATTCCTGAAGCGTAGGAACATCGGAACGAATCGGATTAAAACCGGTTCCTCCGTTATTATGCGGATAACGTCCTGTCATAAGAACCTGACGGCTCGGCTGGCAGACTGACGCCGTAACAAACGCGCGATTGAAAAGTATCCCCTGATTCGCCAATGCGTCAAGGTGAGGAGTAATATCGCGGATTTTGTTACCGGTAACGCCTAAAGCGTCGTAATTCATATCGTCCGCTGTAATCAATAAAATGTTTAACGGCTTTCCGGTAAGCGTATTTTCCGCTCCCAAAAGAATGCCGCTCATAAACAGTATGCCGACAAATAATGTTGTAAAAATATGTTTTGTCATAAGTTTGTTGAAAAGTGAAAAAGGTGCGTTTGGGTTAAAACAAATAATGTTAAATTTACAACTCTCATTATTATTCTCCCTGTAACTATTCAGTTACCGTGCGGATTTATTTGATTTGAGCGACTGAATAGTTACTTCTCCTTTTGGTTAAGCGGTTTTAACGTCGCGATTTGACCTGCGTCTTTTGCGGTCGTTCCACGGTAATATCGAATTTTTTTGAACCGCCGCGTTTGATTTCCAACGTGACGTCGGTTGTGTCCGGTGCGGTATATTTTTTGTCAACACGTTCCGTTTGCTTCACTTCGTCGGATTCTTCGCCGTTTC
>JAIRYX010000052.1 GCA_031267635.1 Planctomycetaceae bacterium | reverse complement strand
TAATCTCTTTCATATCATATTCGTCCGCCGGTAAATTTGTTGCGTAAAATGCCCAATCGCATAAAGCGAGTTGACGTTTTGACGGTTGGCGACCATGTTTTTGAGCGGTTTTGTATACGTTTTGCCGATGTCGCGAGGCGGTTTCATTGTCAACTCGAAATCCAACCAAACGAACCGGTAACTGTTCGTTTTTGCCAAGAGTTGCGGAAACATCGAAAACGTCTTCGTTTAACGCTTTCAACAATTCGGGCAATTCCTGCTCACCAATCATAACGGTTGTACTCGCAGGATACGCAAGAGTGGAATAAGCGATTGATGGTGCGTATGCGTAGGTATTTAACGCCATTTATGGTGAAACCTCTTATTTATAGAATTAGTGCAAATTGGCGAGTTACCTGTTCCGCATGAGGGGCGGTTTACGGTGCAATGGCAAGATTTAAATGAGCAATCGGTGCAGATAAAATTAGAGATTGCGCGTGGTCATGCCGAGTTGATTTCACAATATCTAGCCAATAATTTGGATAACATGATCGCGCCGGATGATTTCTTGCAATCGTTCCTTCACATGACAGAAAAGGAAGCAAAAGGAATCATAGCCAAAGCCCAAAAACACCAAGCCGAAAACATAACCAAAGACGAAGACGAAAAAGAAAACGACGAACAAGTTGAAAACACAATCGTTTTTAACGCAGAAGATGACAACGAATAAAAATTGGTTCTATCTACTTCGATTCCTGTCAATTTACAATCGATAGTGTTTTATACTGCTTATGATGGCTTGGGAGAAAATTGCTCTTGAAATTCTTTATTTTTGTCGATATAATCTCGGAAACTCAAAATTTACGCGATTTTTTCGCTAGGAATAGATATTATGCTTATTTCATTTGAATTAGAAAATTGGCGGTCGTTTCGTGATAAATCGACGCTCAATCTTGTAGCCAGTCGCGAAAAACAGCACAGTAATCGTTTGCCGTTTATTGAAAAATATAAATTGAAATTGTTACCGACAACTGCGATTTACGGGGGAAATGCTTCCGGTAAATCAAATTTTTTTAGTGCGTTTCGATTTGCTCAGACATTAGTTCTCGAAGGTATACCACTTAAATCACCGATTCCAGTGTTGCCGTTCCGATTAGACAGTGATTTAGAGAAGTTGCCAACCCGTTTCAAATTTGTTATTGTTGTATCGACTGGGCAAGGAGTAGACACCATAAACCAAGATGAGTGTTACGAGTATTCGTTTGCTGTTTCTCGTTCTCATGTCATTGAAGAGCGGTTGATTTGGATTAAATCAACTGCGGAAAAAATATTATTTGCGAGAAAAGAAGGAGAAAAGACTGTTTTTGATTCCAGTATTAGAAATGACGAAAACCTTTATCGTATTCTCGATAGTACGAGGGATAATCAGCTTTTTCTCACTAATGCTGCAAATCAAAATATTGAAAAATATAAAACAGACAAATTGATTCAAGTCTATCGTTGGTTTGAGCGATTGACGTTGATCTGTCCCGATAGGCAGGTTTCAACCTTAGCATTTTGGAATCGGCGGCAAAAAGATGAATTACATCCGCTAGAACATATTCTTTCCAAAATGGGGACAGGAATTACACGCCTTGATTTTGAAGATGTAGATAAGATGGCATCTCCGTTCCCTCATGGATTTATTGAAACGGCACTCAAACCGATTCCTGACGGTACGTCTGTTTTAGTCACCTACTTTAAACGGAGGTATCTCCTTCAACGTAATTCCGATGCCGTTTCAATAAAGCAATTGATCAGTTTTCATGCGTCTGCCGATTCTAAACGTAAAACAATACGCTTTGATCTTGCAGACGATTCTGATGGAACGATTCGTGTTATTGATTTATTACCATGTTTCCTTACCGCAATCGAACAAAACACGGGTGTTTACATCATTGATGAGCTTGATCGTAGTCTTCACACATTGTTAGTGAGGCGGCTTTTGGAATATTATTTGTCATCTTGTTCTCATGTATCGCGATCCCAAATTATTTTTACGACTCATGATGTTATGCAGATGGATCAGGAGCTGTTGCGCCGAGACGAAATGTGTGTTACTGATCGTAAAAATGATGGCAGTACGGAATTGATCCCGTTCAGCTCCTATCGGGATATTCGTAAAGACAAATCAGTCCGAACAAGTTATCTACATGGTCAACTTGGCGGTGTACCGAACTTGCCGTTAAATGACCTGTTTTCATTTCAATAAACAATTCGGGAGATTACTAAAATGTATCGTCGCCGATTTAGACCTCCGGTTTGTGATCGTGATTACAAAACGCTGTTTGTAATTGCCGTTGAAGGAGACGTAACAGAAAAATCTTATTTTGAACGGTTTGGCAGCACCCTTAATTCTGCGATTGTGGAAATTGAGGTTCTGCCTCCCTTAAGCCACAGCGCGCCTCAGCATGTAATGCAAAAACTGGAACAATATGTAAAGAATAAGGTTAAAAACACATATCAACTCTGGATGGTCGTTGATCGTGATCAATGGAACGCTGGCGTACTAACTAAAATTCGCGGGCGATGTGTGCAGAAGGGGTACGGTTTTTGTATTAGTAACTCATGTTACGCACACAGGTAAATTTTGAGCGAAAATACACATCAAAACAGGACTTTTTGTGTAAAAATGCCCTAAAAGCGGCTAAATTTAGGTTAAACAGGAAAACTAGGGTAAG
>JAIRYX010000034.1 GCA_031267635.1 Planctomycetaceae bacterium | reverse complement strand
CTTCCCCAAAATGTGAAATAAGCAGAAAAAATCATGTAACTCACCTTTTGCAAACCCCCACTCCGTTGACCCTGTGTATACGACCTGCGCATATTTTTGCGTACTTTCCTAGAGTTTTTTATAGAACAATACATTTTTCGATCATTCCGTTCGCTACGACCGCTTCATTTTCAGCGTTTGTTTTAAAGTCGCACTATCTCCACGTTTTAACGCGTATCCCGCCCCGGTCAATCACCGCTTCGACCATGCCGCTTTCGAGCGTTTCGTAAACGCGGCAGCCCAACTGTTCAAACTGTTCTTTGTTGTTTGGTTGATAAGTGAACAAGCCGCCGCTGATGACAACAACATCCGGCGTTGACCAATTGATCAATAAATCTGTCGTTTTCTTGACGCTTCCGTGATGTGGCGCTAACGCAAGATCAACATGTTCCGGCGGCGTTTGCAAAAAAGGGAGCGGCAATGTCGATTCCACGTCGCCGGGTAATAAAATACGATAACCGCGATGTTCCAAAAGCATTACTAAACTGTCGCGATTGCTGTCGTCATGATTTTCATTTTGTTCCGTCGGCGGAGGAGGATGTAAGATAACGATTTTCGGTAAATTCGGTTTATCAATCACGTCGGCTTGCGCGATTTCAATAATTGGAATACCACGCTGCGTGATTGCGTTGTGCGTTGCTTCAACAGCGATATTTGCTTTTTTAAACATATATGGCGTTGTATAAATCGAGCGAACATGAAACCGTTCCAGAATGAGCGGCACGCCGTTGTAATGATCCGTGTCGGGATGCGACAAAAAAATGGCTTCAACTGTTCTATTTCCTGTGTCCCAAAGCGATCTTGCCGCAATGTTGCCGCTTCGGTACGGCGAAGTCAAACACCCCGCATCGCATAAAATCGACTTCCCATCCGGCATTTTAATATGAACGCAAAGCCCATGTCCAACCGACAAAACACGAATCGTCATTCTATCATTGCGCCAATCATCCCATTGCTTTACGTAAGACATCATTCCCGCCACGAGAAAACACAACGTTACCCAACAGATAATCCATCGCAATTTAGGACGCAATACAGGAATCATCGTCCAAACAATTAACGGCAAATAAAAGAGAACAAGCCACCAATTCCGAAAACCCGGCGTCCAGAAATAACCATAAGGATATTGATGAAACCATGTGATAAAATGCGTCAGTAGTGAATAAGAAAAATCGCCGAAATGCCCGAATAAAACGGCTAACGGCGAACAAAACCATCCGAAAAACATCACGCCAAAACCGCTCAATAATGCCAACATAAGCGGTATCCAAAGAAGCGGATTGATTAAAATTGCGATTGGCGAAAAAATGTGCATCGACGCGACAATAAGCGGCGAAACAATACTCCAAATCACCAAACTCACCACAAATGTATTGACGATGTGATTGACGCATCGGCAAAATAAACCAAACAACAATGTCTTGAAAATACGTATCCATTGCCGATTGAGAAACAATGATTCTTGAATAGCGATTTTTTTTAATCGAATTTCGGTCTCCTCCATTTCCGACATGGAAATCGGTTGCTTGCGTTTCCAATATCGTTCCAAATCAAAGATTTTGCCGAACCAAAGAAAAACGCCGGTTGCCAAAAATGAAAGTTGCGTTCCCAATTGAAATACATTCGTCGGATTCCACATCAATACGATAATTCCTGTTGCCGCAAACGCATTGGTTGGCATTTGTTGACGACCGCAAAATAGCGAAAAACATGCAGTCAAAACTAACAACGTTGCACGAACCGCCGATGGACGCAAATCGGTAATGAAAAGATAACAAATAACAGCCGCCGCCAAAACCACCGCAAATGTTCTGCGCCGCAAATGCAAGAACCGTAATAAAAACATCAAGCCAATTGCCACCAATCCGACATGCATTCCTGAAATGGCGATAATATGCGATACGCCGTTTTCAATCATAATTTGCGACAGTTCCGGGTTGACTTCATCACGAACTCCGAGAATCAACGCCGAAGCAAATGTTGCGTGTTCTTGCGTCATATAGCGTGAAATGTTGGAATGCGCGCTATTTCGCACGCGTTCCAGAAATCGTCCTACCGAAAACCAAGAACCGTTTTGTAATTTTGTGACCGCTTTGGTACTATCGGTACGCAACATCGACAAAATTCGTTCTTGACGCAATACCGATGCGCTATCATAATCGCCCGGATTTTGCTGCGGATTTGGGCGAGCGAGTTTCCCAATAAGCCGTAATTGATCGCCATAGCGAACATCGGACAGTTTTCCGGCAACGGAAACTTCAACATGCCCGTTGACCGGTTCCCAATTCCCTCCGTTTCGCAACTCTGTAGTATGAATCGTGAAAACGGTTTGATCGGTCGGTGGAATTTGCTGCCCCGGCATAAATGGCGGAGCAGGAATCCATCGCGGCGACGTTACCACTGTTCCTTCGATGACTGTTGGCGTCGGATATTTCAGCAGAAACATAGCAGCAGGATCGTTTGCCGCGTAATGATTCCAATAATAATGATGCCGCCATCCGCCCGTCAGCATCAACAATATAAGAACCGCAGAGGTTGCAATAATCGGATTTTGGGATTTTGCCAGACGAAAAAAACGAGTACAAAAAATCAACCAATATGCTGCTGTAAGCGAAAAGAAGCAAATCCAAAGAGTCGCGGAAAAATTCAGAAATTTATCAATAACCACCCCCAAACACATCGCCAACAAACAAACCGGCAACGGTTCCCGCGAAGTCATGAATTTAACTTTCAAAAGTCTGGGAGGACAAAATTTTTTATCAACAGACTATGTAGATAAATGATACATAAGGTTCATCCGGCAAGTTCGTACTGGGTGTTATGTCGTGCTGGGATTTTAAGTTTGAAATATTCGAGATTGCGAAACCCGTCTACGGCATTTGGGATTATTGTATTAAATTCCGAAACTTGATGCAATACCTCCTAATGAAAAATTGAGAGTGGATACGCAAATATAGATTCCTGCATAATCCAGTATTTAGCTATATTTCGCTCGCCACTCTCAAAATTATTTCTTACAACTCATTAGGAGTGGATAATCTTCACTCCAATTCGGAAACACTAACTCCCTTCTACTTTGTAATGAACTGCGTAATTGAGCTAACGGGATGGTAGCAGTTTTCTGACGGCTTTACCGATATCCAATGTCCATTCGGATTGACTTGAAGAGACCTCTATTGATAATGGCGTCTTTGTCGCTTCACTATAGATTTCTTCAATCAGATTGTAAACTTTCGGCTCTTCTGT
>JAIRYX010000029.1 GCA_031267635.1 Planctomycetaceae bacterium | reverse complement strand
TCTTTCGACGATGATATTGACGATATTCACCAACCAGACTATGGCAAAACAAGAGAAAAATTAAAACGGTAAGAACAATCGTTGTTTTATCGACCTTTTGATTCGCGGGAGTTTTCATTGTGGAAAAGTTAGTTACGAAAAAATTTCATACAAATAAAGAAAAACTTATGTTATTATATAAACGAAATATTCTTGCGTCCAGCAAAGAGAGAGAAAAAAGCAAATTTATTAAAATTATTAAAATTATTCCGTTGTTCAAGCCAAATAAATTTGCACTGGGAAACTGCATCGTTACCCGAACGGCTTTGTCATTACAGCCCTTAAGGTTATCAAGTTTCCCTTAGTAGCCAACAAAACCCCCCAAACGCGCCCTTACGACCTTATGTTTTAGATCAGAGATTGTTACACAAACAATTGCATGAACAACAAGGGAATAAGGGCGCGCATATTAGTACAATTTGGACTAATAAGGGAATTTTATAAATGAAGGCGGCAATAATAATAGACCTTTTCTCTAACTTCATATCAGGTTGTTTAGGCAAAACAGGTGAATACAAAATAACTGTTTTTTGAATAGTGTTCGGTCTATTGATAGGGTTAGAGAAAATGTCTAATATTTTCCGCTAAAATTAATGGTAACTATTCAGTTGCCCGGTATGGATTATATGTGGTTTGATCGACTGAATAGCTACATGAGAAATGAATGTATTCCGCGCAAAGAAAAGGGAGCCATCACAACTCCCTCCAAAATTTACTTTTAAAGAATTATCTTCTATCGTTTTTTTCGTTAGAAACCACAGGAACAACCCAGACTTTGATTTCGCTTTCAATATCGCTACCGAGATAAATTCGAACAGTGTAAAGTCCAAGTTCTTTGAGCGGACCCATTAACTTGACTTGATTGGGTTCAAGAACAACATTGTCCAGTCGCAACGCTTTTGCAATGTCTTCCGGTCCGACAGAACCATACAAATGTCCTTCTTCATTAGCATTTGCTTCGATAGAAATGCTTTTTTCACGAAGTTCTTTCGCCAGATTTTGTAAACCCACTAAACGCTGTTTACGGATCTCCGCCAATTTCGCTTTATGCTTTTCGACCATCCGCTTGTGATGATCTGTCGCAATTGTCGCTAAACCTTGCGGGATAAGATAATTCAGCGCGTAACCGCGTTTCACTTCAATCACATCTCCTTGCTTTCCATGCGGATCAACAGTTTGGATCAACAAAAGCTGAATACCGCCGTGCGGTCCTCTTGGAAGGCGTTTTGATGCTTTCGCCACATTTCTGGCTTGTTTATTTTTAATGGCAATCATGTATTCACCACATCTATCAAAAAATGTTCAATTCCATATCAACGGTTTTAAATCGTCATCTATTTTTCTATTTCAAAATCAAAACGGTACATCATCATCTATCGGCGCTTGATCGTAAGAATCATAACCTGCTGATGTCGGTTGTTGCGGTTTTTGAGGAGCGGAAGTTTGACGATAAGCGGGACCACTACCATCGCCACTACCCATTCCACCGCCATCTCTCGAACCCAGAAGCTGTACTTTTTCACCAATAACTTTCAGTTTACTTTTTTTCTGCCCGTCCGTTTCCCAAGAATCAAGTTTGAGTCGTCCTTCTACCAACAACGGTTTTCCTTTAGAACAATATTCGGAAACAACCTCTGCCGTTCGTCCCCAAAGCGTAATGTCTACGAAAGTAACTTCATCAATCCATTCGCCATTTTGACCTTTTCGACGATCATTCACCGCAAGCCCAATGTCCGTTACCGCTAACCCGGTCGGTGTATAACGCAATTCCGGGTCTCGTGTCAGATTCCCAAGTAAAATTACTCGATTAAAACTTGCCATAACAAATCCCGCAAAAATTAAAAACTCGCTTTATTATTTCTCACGCAACGAAGATAAGCCATCAAGAAAAATCATTCTTCAATGATATCAATATTCCCTACCACTTCAAGGTCTTCTTCAAGCTCTTCTCCGATAGTCGTACTCGTATTGATCTCTTCTTCACCTTGCGGCTTAACCGGTCCTTCTTTCGCATGTTCGACAACCGCTTCCACAATTCGCGGGTCAAGTTTCAAGAAAAGAAAACGCAAGACACTTTCCGTAATCTGAAACAAACGCGATAGTTCTTTGATTTTAGATGGATCAATTTTAAAATACGACAACCAATATGTTCCGCGTCGGTGCCCTTTAATCGAATAAGCAAGACGACGCTCATCCCATAAACGGCTTAAAAGGACTTCGCCGCCAATGTCTTCAATGTATTTGGCAATTTGACCGGAAACTTCATCGGGATTTCGGGCATAAAGTTCTGAATTGAAAATGTAAAGCCCTTCGTAAACGTTTTCTGACAAAATAAGACTCCTCAAACAACCAAACGCAGTTGCAAAATAATTTTGAAATACGATTTTCGTTGTTTATATGTTGTGATTATATTGATTCATTGTTTCCTGCGGACCGTTTTTGATCCAACATTCCACGGCATTTGCCGCTTCAATTTTTAAGTCCGGCAGCTTTTTTTGTTCATCCGGTAAAAATTTGCTCAACACGTAGTCTGCCGCACTGATAGGACCGATCGGACGATCAATTCCAAACCGCAACCGGCAAAAAACATCAGAACCCAATTTTTGAATAATGTCATTTAATCCATTTTGCCCGCCGCTACTCCCGGAAATTCGCATACGCAATTTTCCAAATGGAAGATTTAAATCATCACAAACAACGAGCAAATGTTCCAATGGTAATTTATAAAACCGAACCGCTTCCGAAACACTCAAACCGCTACGATTCATAAACGTATTCGGTGCGAGAAATAACGTCTGCTCTTCTCCGAATTTCGCTTCAATAAAATCGCCCTGAAAACGCGATTTCGGTTTGACGGTTTTCAAACGAAACGCTAATTCGGCGAGAATCATAAAACCAATGTTGTGTCTTGTTTCCTGATACTGCCGCCCGGGATTGCCAAGTCCAACAACAATTTTCATAACTCCGATTATTCTTTCGACTCTTCGTCTTCTTTTTTTCGTCCAATGATTTCCGGTTCCGCACCTTCTGTCGCCGCTTCTTCTTCGGAAACCTCCACAGCTTCAGTACAGCTAACAACCAGCAACGTTGTTTCAGTCAAAACCGTTGAACCGGCAGGAATATGCAAATCAGAAACATGAACCAGTTGCCCAAGTTGCAGATGATTGATATTTACGTCGATTTTTTCTGGAACAGCCGACGCTTCGCACTCCAATTCGATTTCGTGCAACTGAAGTTTTACAACACCGCCATCTTTTGTGCCAGGCGATTCACCACGAAGTTCAAGCGGCACGACAACTTTGATTTTTTCATGTTCGCTGACTCTCGCCAGATCGACATGCAAAACATCTTTTCCCCATGTATCCCATTGGCATTCTTTGATTAACGCCTTTTCACGCAATGCACCGGTCAATTGTACAAAACGATTACCGTGACGAATCGCCGCATCCAACACATCCAACGGAATAGAAAGCGAAACATTTTTTTCTTTGTGTCCATATAAAACTGCAGGCACTTTTCCCGACGCCCGCAATCGCCGATTGACCCGTTTGCCATATTCTTCACGAATTTCGACGTTTAATGTTGCGACTTCTGTCATGATAAATCCTAATGTGCTACCGTGTTTTTAAATATTGCAGCTAAATTTTGTGCGTTTTGGTTTGATTGTCTCATCTATTCAATCTGTAGTAACTTTCACGTTGTCAAATCTACAGAATCCCAACACAAGAAAGATAGGAAAATCCCATTTTGCCATTTTTTCAAAAAACGGCAATCCCCCCTAGTCGATTTTTTGTAAAAATTTAGTGAGCCGACCATATTGCCATTTCTTTAAATAATTTACTTAAGGATTCATTAAAGTGAATTCTCCGGATTGCTTCCGCAATCAATGGTGCAACGGTCAGCACTTTAATATTTGGCAATTGTTTTTCTTTCGGCAAAGGAATCGTATCTGTCACAATAATTTGCTGCAATGGTATTTCCGATAATTGTTTAACCGCGTCGCCGCAAAAAATCCCATGTGTCGCACCGATATAAATTTCTTTTGCTCCCAAATAGTGAACAACTCGTGCCGCACCACAAATTGACGATGCCGTACTCACCATGTCGTCAATAATGTAGCAAATTTTCCCTTCAATAGGACCGCCAATCAGATTTTCTTGCTCGACACGATTCCCATAGCGACGTTTGTCGATAATCGCCAGATTTCCGCCAATCGTTTTCGCGTGCAGCGCTGCACGTTTAATACTTCCCACATCAGGACTTACGACAACGATATCTTCAGTCGGATGTCCCAATTCACGGAAAAAAGCGTCTAAAACTGGCGACGCATTCAGATGATCGACAGGAATATCAAAAAATCCTTGAATTTGTGCTGCATGCAAATCCATTGTCAAAACGCGGTCGGTTCCAGCGCGAGCAATTAGATTTGCCACAAGTTTTGCCGTAATCGGTACGCGTCCTTCGTCTTTACGGTCTTGACGCGCATAACCAAAATAAGGAATGCAAGCTGTTATCCGCGAAACACTTGCGCGTTTAAAACTATCGATCATAATCAAAAGTTCCATGATCGAATCATTAACATTCGTACAAGTCGGCTGAATTAAAAAAACGTCTTTTCCACGAACATCCTGCTCAATTTTTACGCGAGTTTCCCCATCTGGAAAATTATCCACAACCGCTTGTCCGGGTTCGACTTGCAAATAATCACAGATTCTTTTTGCCAAACCGGGATTAGCACGTCCCGTAAACACTACCAATTCGTTCATAACAAAAATTTCACACAATAGGTTGGTTAAAAGTCCACACAAAGAAACCATGAATTTTACTAACAATGATTATTTTTTCAAGCGGGGCTGTGTAAAATTTTACCTATTTTTGTATGAAATGCTTCTATACTCCTTGCGATTGATTTGTTGATTGTAACTCATGTTACGCATGAGCTATCCAAGCATAGCCAAAGTTCATCAAAAGGAAGGTAAGTATCCGTGCATAAATAATCTATCAAAAGCGACCTTGCCCATTCCCAGCAAACATGATATAATTCTTACATGCAAGACGATATTGTAAGCAACATTCAGGATAAATACAATAGTATTTCCTGTTTTTTTAACGAACGTCAAAAACGTCTTTGGGCAGTAGCCGAATCCAAGTCGTTGGGATGCGGTGGTATCAGCGCCGTCCATCGCGCAACGGGTATTTCGATTGTTACGATACGCAAAGGTATCCAAGAACTTAATGCGCCCGAACAACATGTTGCAAGTCAACGAGTCCGCAAGCCCGGCGGCGGAAAGAAAACAATTACAGCAAAGCAACCGCATCTCCTTGACGCATTGCAATTGCATCTCGAATCGTCCACACGCGGCGATCCGATGAGTCCGTTGAAATGGACAAGTCAGAGCATTCGTAAACTCGCGGCAGCACTCAAGCAAGATGGATACACTTGCGGCATGACGTCGGTTCGCCGATTATTGAAGCAGT